>JAZQJL010000070.1:0-10366 GCA_045541595.1 Lachnospiraceae bacterium
TTTTTACCCTCTCACGTTCCCCAAACGCTTCTACCTCCGATACAATACCTTCTCATGTACCGTTCTTGCTTAGGATAACAGATTTATGCATTTTTGTCAATTCAAACATTTCTTTTCTTTGTTTTTTGTATATAATGCACAAAAACAGCTTCAGAAATTATAAACTTTGACGAATAAAAGGGATTGATGTTTCAAAAAAACTGTGATAGAATCGAAATTGATATTGAAAAGGCATGGATGGTGCAGGCACAACCAACTTCTTTACAGGAGTTGCCGGCCACAGATGATTATACTTTTTTCAGAGAGAGGGAATCACCGGCTGAAAGTTCCCTTAAAAACAAGGTAATCATTGACATTCACACCGGAGCCGCAACAGTGAACAAATAATTTAAGTTATTTAAGTAGCAGTTGACGTTTCTACACGTTACGTAGATAATGAGCGTATTGTACTTCTTATGTACAATGAATTTGGGTGGTACCGCGGATTTTTCGTCCCTTTCGCAAGCATTGCTTGTGGAAGGTTTTTTTATACCCAAAATTAATAATAAGAAAGGAAGAAAGAGATGAACGCAAATTTAGAACAAATCAAGCAGGAAATCCTTACAGGCGCAGAAAGCCTTGCCTCCTCCAAGGACGTTTATGAATTCAGAAAGCAGTTCTTAGACGGAAAGACCGGCAAAATCGGTCTTTTAATGAGAGAAATGAAAAACATCGCTCCGGAAGAAAGAGCAGCCTACGGTAAGGGTGTTAACGAGTTAAAGGAGTGGGCTTTAGAATTCTTATCCTCCCTCGACGAAAAAATGAAGGCAAAAGAATTACAGGACCGTTACGAGGCAGAAAAGATTGATATCTCCCTGCCGGCAGAAACCGTAGCCGAAGGCAACCTGCACCCAATCACTCTGGTAAAGAACCAGATTATTGACATTTTCGCAGGCATGGGCTTTGAAATCTTCGAAGGCACCGAAATTGAAACCGACTACTACAACTTTACTGCATTGAATACACCGGAAGATCATCCGGCAAGAGATATGCAGGATACCTTCTACCTGTCCCCTGAATTCTTACTCAGAACCCAGACTTCCGCAGGTCAGATTCACGTTATGGAAAGCAAGAAGCCACCTATCAAGATTTTATCCCCTGGTAAGGTGTTCCGTTCCGACGACGATGCTACTCATTCCCCAATGTTCACCCAGATGGAAGGTCTGGTTGTTGACAAGGGCATCACCCTTTGTGACTTACAGGGTATGTTAGATGAGTTCGTTAAGAAGATTTACGGCGAGGGCACCAAAACCCGTCTCCGTCCGTCCTACTTCCCATTCACCGAGCCATCCGTAGAAGTAGACTGTTCCTGCTTCGAGTGCGGCGGCAAGGGCTGTAAGCTTTGTAAGGGTACCGGCTGGATTGAAATTCTCGGCGCCGGCATCGTAAACAACAAAGTATTGGAAAACTGCGGCATCGACTCCAATGAGTACAGCGGTCTTGCTTTCGGTATCGGTATCGAGCGTACCGCAATGCTGAAATACGGCATCAACAACATCAAGCATTTATTCGAGTCCGACATCAAAGTGCTTGGTCAGTTAAACGATAAGTAGGAAAAGGAGGAGAATCAAAATGTTAACACCATTAAGCTGGTTAAAAGATTATGTAGATATCGACATTACACCACAGGAGTTAGAAGATAAGCTGTTCTCCTGCGGTTTCGAAGTAGAAGAATTATATGAAGTAGGTAAGGACATCAGCAAGGTAGTCGTTGGCCACGTACTTACCTGTGAAGCAATTCCTGATACACACTTACATGTTTGTCAGGTAGACTGCGGCGAACACGGCCAGTTCCAGATTTGTTGCGGTGCCGATAACGTTCATGCCGGCGGCAAGTTCCCGGCAGCACTGGTTGGCGCTACCGTTTATGCAACCGCAAAGGACCACAAAACCGTAGAAGGCGTTATGACCATCGGTAAGGGCAAGCTCCGCGGCTACGAATCCCACGGTATGCTGTGCTCCGGCGTAGAACTTGGCGTTTCCGAAAATATGTATCCGGGTGCCGGCTACAACGGCCTTCTCGTTCTTCCGGATGACGCTCCTGTGGGTGCTGACGTAAAGCCAATCCTTGGCCTGGATGACTGGATTTTCGACATTGCCATCACAGCAAACCGTCCGGACTGCCAGAGCATCTACGGTATTGCAAGAGAAGTGGCTGCTGTTTTGGAAAAGCCGGTGAAAGCTCCTGCCCTTGACTACACCGAGTCCGACGTAACCATTCCTAACTTCAAGGTTACCGTGGATTGTCCGGAACTGTGCCCTCGTTACAGCGCACACTATGTAACCGACGTAAAAATCGCAGAATCCCCTGCCTGGATGAAGCGCAGACTTGCCCTGGTTGGCATTGACGCTATCTCTAACGTGGTAGATATTACAAACTATATTTTAAAGGAACTTGGTCAGCCGATGCATGCGTTTGATTACACCACTCTGGAGGGTGATGCCATCAACGTGCGCCGTGCAAAAGACGGAGAAAAGATTGTGACTCTGGATGAAACCGAGCTTACTTTAACTACAGAAAACATGTTAATCTGCGACGGCGTAAAGCCGGTTGCTTTAGCAGGTGTTATGGGTGGTTTAAACTCCGAAATCCGCGAAACCACCAACACTGTTTTATTTGAATCCGCAAAGTTTGCAAGAGACAACATCAGAAGAACTTCCCGTTCCGTTGGTAAGTCTTCCGATTCCAGCTCCCGTTACGCTAAGGGCGTTGACGAGTACGCAACCGTTATGGCATTAAAGCGTGCCCTTCACTTAATTGAAGAGCTGGGTTGCGGTAAGGTGGCAAAGCTTCATGCCGATGTAAATACCGGCAACAGTGTAGAGCCAAAAACACTTACCGTTAGCATTGACAAAGTGAATAAGGTGCTTGGTATCACCGTTCCAACCGAGGATATTCTCCGCATCATGACAAACTTAACCTTCGAGCCAAAGATTTCCGGCGACGAATTAACCTTACAGATTCCTGCTTTCCGTGAAGATATGGAAACCTATCAGGACGTGGCAGAAGAAGTCATCCGTCTCTACGGCTATGAGCACATTGTGCCAAGCTTCCTGCCAAGTGCAAAGGTTACCGCCGGCGGCGAAACCGTACAGCAGAAGACCGAAATGCGCTTAAAGAAGGCTCTCTGCGGTGTTGGTGCCCACGAGTGCATCCACTACTCCTTCTTCTCCCCATCTGATTTGGATTTACTGAAGCTGCCTGCAGATGCTCCTGAGCGTCATGCAATCCGCCTCATCAATCCAATCAGTGAAGAGCTGTCCTTAATGAGAACCACCCTTGCCGCTTCCATGATTAACGCCATCGTGCGTAACCAGAAGAAGGGCAACTTAGAAGGCAGACTGTTCGAAATCGCTAAGAAGTTCATTCCTGGAGAGCTTCCGCTGGTAGCTTACCCTGACGAGCGTCAGACCCTGTGTGTAGCACTGTTTGGCCAGAAGGAATCCTTCTTCACCATGAAGGGCGTGGCAGAAAAGGTGGCAAGCGTTCTCCACGTGGAATTTAAGTATGCAAATACACAGAACACCTTCTTACATCCATACCAGACCGCTTCCGTTTCCGTAGGCGATGAGGTGGTTGGTTACTTCGGTAAGCTGGCTTATGATATTTCCGATGAGTGCGATCTCAGAATGCCGGTATATCTCATGGAGCTTGACTTAGAGCTTCTCGGAAAGTACTACGGCAAGACTGCAAAGTTCGTTCCGCTTCCAAAGTTTGCAGAAGATAAGCGTGACCTTGCCATTGTGGTTGACAAGGCAGTTACCTGCGGTGAGCTGGAAGACACCATCAAGGAGTCCTGTAAGTACGTAACCTCCATAAAGCTCTTCGATATTTTCGAGGGTGCCCAGATTGGCGAAGGAAAGAAGAGCATGGCCTTCAATGTAGTCTTCACACCAAAGGATGAGGAATTCGCTGCGGATTCCGTTGATGGATTCGTAAAGAAGATTCTGAAGAATATGAATAAAAAATTTGGCGCTGAATTAAGAAGCTAATAGCCAAGGTTTTCACAGGATAAGAATTTAGAAAATCCCATTTCCGTGTTCGCCTGCCTCCTCTGACAGCCGCTCGCCTCGGACGGAGCAAATGAAATATCATTTGTCCGCCCGAATGCGAACGTCAGTCAGCTGAGAGGTCGGACACTTGGAAATGGGATTTTTAAATTCTATGTGTTGTGAAATTCCTTGGCTATATTTGGTGTCTTAGTTCAGCGCCGTACACAAATTATTTCCGCATTACTGGACTGGCTGACTAAGTTTTTATTTATGGCTTCTGTTGTGGCGGTCACCCACTGTGTAAAAACAAAAAAGCCAAGGAATAAATAATTTTATGAACCTTTTTAAATACCTAAAGAATCCACCCAAAATTCCGATATATAGGATAAGGACTATTTTTAACCAAAACCAGAAAATCTAAAGAAAACAGGGGTGGCACTATGGCAATGATTGTACAACACAACATGACGGCAATGAATGCAAACCGGCAGCTTGGTATTTCTACTTCCGCATTGGCAAAGAGTACAGAAAAGCTTTCTTCCGGCTATCGCATCAACCGGGCGGCGGATGACGCTGCAGGACTTGCTATTTCCGAGAAAATGAGAAGCCAGATCCGGGGTCTAGAGCAGGCTTCTACCAATGCATCTGACGGTATTTCCATGATTCAGACGGCAGAAGGTGCACTGAACGAGTCTCATTCCATCTTACAAAGAATGAGAGAACTTGCCGTTCAGGCAGCCAACGGTACGGAAACCAATGACGACCGCGGCAACATCCAGGATGAAATTGAACAGCTGCAGGAAGAGCTGGACCGGATTGCCACCGATACCGAATTCAACACCATGAAATTGCTGGATGGTTCTTTAAGCGGGTCTACCTCCGGCATTACCGATGCCGGTCCTAAATTCGGCATTTATGACGAAGGCTTACGGGCGTTTGTCACCTCCAACATTAAAAGTGCGTCGGTAAATGTATCGGCAAATGCTGCTCTCGGCGGCGAATCCGCCATTTGGAATCCAGACGGAACCCAGCTTACCTTAAACCTTGCCAATGGTCAAACCTACACGCAGGCAGAAATTGATGAGTTAATCCGCAATGCCAAGCAGGAGGATTCCACCGCAACAGGAACGCCTGCGGATATAACCGTCAGTTTGAATTTTGGTTCCCTGACCGTTAACGGTGATATTACAGGCACCCCAACGGAAGCAGGAAAAAAGGGAGAGACCCAGCTTACCGAAATTACTACAACGGAAGGCGAATTTGTAGGCGCCAATGCCATAACATTTAAGTGTTTAAAATACGGTAAAGACGAATTTTGTATTCACGATCTTGCCTTTGATGCAAAAGAAGGCCAGGAAAAATGCGAACTTGTTACACCTGCTGTTTATCAGGATAACGGTAACCGCGATACGGATCTTTTCGCCGGTTATAATCATTTCCGGTTAAGTTTACAGGCCGGTAAGGAATATACCGAAGATGACATTAATCAAATTCTTGCAGAAGCCGGGGTTCCGATAGAAGTTGAGCTTTCCGGTCCGGATCCTGATGAACCAAACACTTTATTTATTACCAACAGTACTATTGTGGTACATCCAAGTTACTTAAACGGCGGTGGCGGTCTCGGCGATACCGATGCCTTCTGGGGCCAGCCGAAATACGGTGTTCAAGCCGGTGGTAAGGGCGTTATTCTTCAGGTGGGTGCCAACGAAGGCCAGACCATGAGCTTTTCCATCGATAACATGAATGCCACGGCCCTCGGAGTAAACGGTTCCAACGTGGACTTATCTACCCAGGACGGTGCTTCCGGCAGTATAAGCAAAATTGACGAGGCCATCGCTAAGGTTTCCAAGCAGCGTTCCCTGCTGGGTGCCGTGCAGAACCGCCTGGAGCATACTATTGCCAACTTAGATAACACCGCAGAAAATCTGCAGGCTGCAGAATCCGGTATCCGTGACGTAGATATGGCCTCTGAAATGGTCACCATGTCCAAATACAACATTTTGCAACAGGCAGGCCAGTCTATGTTAGCCCAGGCAAATCAGTCCACTCAGGGCGTGTTGTCCTTATTACAGGGTTAAAAATTATACACATATAACAAGAGCTGTACATGGTATCTCATGTACAGCTCCTTTTTATGATTCTTATTTAGTTCTTAAAAAATTCTGCCATCAACTGTTCCAGATACTCCTGATCCTTACGTCCCATGAGTTCTCTTGCAGAATGCATTGCTAAAATAGGCACGCCGATGTCCACCGTCTTCATTGGAAGCCAGCCGGAGATGATTGGGCCGAGGGTGCCGCCGCCGGCCACATCGGAGCGGTTGGCAAACTTCTGATACTTCACGCCGCAGGAATCACAGATGCCCTGGGCAATGGCCACAGCCTCCGTATCAAAGGTGTAGCGCTGGTTGCTGTTTAATTTTAACACAATACCCTCGTTGAAGTGAGCCTGATTTACCGGGTCGTATTTTTCCGGATGATGCGGATGCACCGCATGGGCCACGTCCACAGAGAACAGGAAGCTGTTAAAAATGCTGTCGGACATAGCGTTTTTATCAAAGCCGAGGGCCACGTAAATCTTCTCCAGCACCATCTGAAGCAGAGCGGAGTCTGCACCCTGTTTGGAACGGCTGCCGATTTCCTCATGGTCAAACAAAATAGCAACATTGATGCCATCCTTCCTCACATCGCCGCTGATGCCGGAAAGCAGTGCAAAGCAGGAAGTCAGATTGTCCAGGCGCGGTGCGGAAATCATTTCTTCGTTCACGCCCACATAGCATCCCTCTTCCGGGTTATAAACATACAGGTCAAAATCCAGAATATCTTCCGGCGCCACCTGACATTCCTTTGCCAGAAGCTCCAGAAAATAATTGTCTTTGTTCATGCTTTCTTCAAACAGGCCGATAATCGGGAGCATGTCAGACTGCTTATTCAATTCGATACCCTCATTTACCTTGCGGTTAAAATGAATGGCAAGGTTTGGAATAATAGCAATCGGACGCTTAAAATCCACCAGCCTGATTTCGGGATGATAAATGTCTTCTCCCTTTAAAGCCACACGGCCGGCCACAGACAGCGGACGGTCTAACCAGGTATTTAAAATCGGACCGCCGTAAACTTCCGTATCAATTTTTAAATACTTGCCCGGTGCCATTTCTGCCTTTGGCTTAATGTGCAGACATGGGTGGTCCGTATGGGCTGCTGCCACGTGGAACACCTGATGCTCTGTGGTTTCTTCACCAATAGTGAAGGCAATTAAGGAAGTGCTGTAAGCATTCAGATAATACCGGCCTCCCTTTTTGATATCAAATGCTTTGCCAAGCATTACTTCTTCAAATCCTTTTTCTTTTAAATAGTCAGCTCCGGCAGACACTGCCTGATGGGGAGTCACCGCACGGCTTACATATTGTATTAAATCCATTTCTCTTTCCTCCGAAAAAAAGGTTTGTGCAGGAATAGTTTATCCACACACCAACCAGTATAACAGACTTTTTTGGTTATGTCATCAAATTTTGGTTTCTTCCTTCTGCGTTGCAATACCTCCTTCCTTTTGCTATAATTAAAGCAAGGAGAAGAACCATGGACATTGATTATTTCGATATAAGCAGAAATCTCGTATTGCAGCGGCAGGAATTAGCCCTGGGTGGCATCGGTACCCTGGGAGAAAAAACCGTGCACAGCACACTAAAGCAATACCTTTCCCGGGATCTTTCCCGTCAGGAAATCAAAATCGGCACCTACTATGCAGATGTTTGTGTAGACGGCCACATTTTCGAGATTCAGACCAGACAATTTAATAAGCTGAGAAGCAAGCTAGAATATTTTCTTCCGGAACATCCGGTTACTGTGGTGTATCCTATCACAAATCACAACTATTTACGTTGGGTTACCCCGGATACCGGAGAGATTACTGCGCCAAAAAAGTCCACCCGCCGCGGCAATCCTTTGCAGGTATTTGCAGAGCTGTACCGCATCCGGCCCTTCCTTTCCCATCCGAATTTTTCTCTAAAGCTGGTATTGATGGACATGGAAGAGTACCGGATGTTAGACGGCTACGGAAAGGATAAAAAAAAGCGTGCAACCAAATGTGACAAATTTCCCATGAAGCTTGTGGCAGAATATGATATCGACACACCCCGGGACTATATGATGCTTCTTCCTGCCGAGCTTCCCGACGCCTTCACCACAAAGGAGTTTGCGCGGGCAGCAAAAATTCCTTTGGGACTGGCCCAGACTGCATTGTTGCTCTTGTCAGAATTAAACATCGTCCTCCGGACCGGAAAGCAGGGAAATGCCTATATCTATGAGTTAAATGGATAAAACACCCCTTTCTTTCTGCTAAAAAGTATGTTATACTCGTTGTCAACAAGGTATTTTTTACAAAAGTGTTAACTAAAACAATTTTTATAAAACAAAATCTTCACTAAGAAAGGTATCAGGGTTTACTATGAAAAAAACACAGCGTACGCTGATTGGCTTTGTTGCCACCTGCGTTTGCTTCTTTGTGGTTATGCTGGCGGGTTCCTTCACCAAACCGGCTGATATCGCAACCTCTGCAAAGGATGCAGCATCTGACGAGTCGGATGCTTCCGCAGGTTCCGCAAACAGCAAGGAGGATGTCTCACCGACTCCGACAGATAAGGGAACTGTCGGTCAACCGGGCAGTACTGCCACACCGGAAGCTTCGGCAACACCGGTTCCGGACACTCCAACACCGTTGCCGTCGGCTACTCCGACAGAAACGCCAAGTCCGACACCAACCATTTCTCCTACGCCAACGCCTAGCCCGAGTCCGACGGTGACTCCTACACCAACACCGTCGCCAACTCCAACTCCGTTGGTATATATACCGGATTTCACCATTCCGGCGGTAACCAAAAACTTAAATATCCGCAGCGGTCCGGGCACCAATTATGACATCATCGGCAAACTGCCTGCTGACTGCTATGCCATGATTTTAGAAGAAAAAGACGGTTGGACCAAAATCTCCACCGGCTCTATCAAAGATGGTTATATCAGCTCCGACTACCTATTCACTCCGGCAGAGGTCATGTCTATCTGTGACAGAGAAGAATTAGTTTCCGTCACAATCACTGCCAGTGTATTAAATGTCCGCAGTGGTCCGGGTACCTGGTATGACGCCATCAGCAAGATTAAGAAAGGCAGCACTCACAAAGTCCTGCTTAGTCAAAGCTATGGCGACTGGATTGCTTTGGAATTAAAGGACGGCACCATCGGCTATGTTTCTGAGCAGTATGTCAAGTTCTCTTATCAGATGGACACCGGCCTGACCCTGGAAGAAATTAAAGAAAAAGAGCGACAGGAGGCCATCGCCAGAGCCATGGCACGGGCACAAATTTTCCATGTGCCGGAAACAACCCGTGAGCCAATGACTATGACCGACGAAGAGTTATACCTGTTTGCCACCGTAATTTACACTGAATCCGGCGACCAGGGATACGACGGCATGCTGGCCGTTGCCAATGTTATTTTAAACCGTATGGAATACGGACGCTGGGGCACCACCCTGGAAGAAGTTCTTTTTGCACCGGGACAATTTGCCGGCGCAAGACAGGAGCTCATTGACCGTGCCCAGGCAAGAGGTATTCCGGATGTTTGTTTTGACGCAGCAAGAGAAGCCCTCGCCGGCCGCAATAACATCGGTGATTTCCGCTATTTCCGCACCACTGACAGCGCCATGAGGGCCAGCGACTATCTCTATTACACCGAATTTTATATTATCAACGACCACGTTTTCTATTGGAAGAATTGGTGACAAAAAAACATATCTCTTTCAAACCCGCTAACGCTGACGGTTTGTACAGAGATATGTTTTTTTATTCCGCGATAATGGTATCTTCAAAAATATTCTGGTCATCCAGTACCATGCCGTACATGGCTTTTAATTCTCCGTCAAACTCCTTTTCATCTTCCTCTTCTTCTCCGGAATAGCGCTTGATTTCTTCGTTAATGGCAAGCATCTTCTGGTCCAGGAATGCCACTAAATCCGCACATTCCTTCAACTCCCGGCGGATACTCTCCGGCGCATTGCCCTCAAATTTGTAGTACATTTTGTGCTCCAGGCTGGCCCAGAAATCCATGGCGATGGTACGGATCTGAATCTCCACCTTGGTATTTACCATGTTTTCTGCCAGGAAAATCGGCACGGAAACTATCATGTGGTAACTTTTGTAACCGTTTGGCTTTGGGTTTTTAATGTAGTCCTTTACTTTCAGCACCGTTACGTCAGACTGCTGGGAAATCAGTTTGGCGATACGGTAAATGTCAGAGGTAAAGGAGCAGATTACCCGGATGCCCGCCACGTCATTTATGTA
>JAZQJL010000071.1:0-2551 GCA_045541595.1 Lachnospiraceae bacterium
CCTGCTCACTGACCCACAGCTTACCGCTGCAAATGGTGCCAAGAGTTACGGTGTATGTGGTGTTGCTTCTTACATCCGTAAAGGTGACGGTGTCTGCCGGACCTTCGTTCATGAGCGTATAGACGGTACACTTTTCATAGGAGGATGCATGTAATAAAATGCTTGGAGGTCCCTCTAACGGACGGAACATGTCATTTTGCGCCTGTGCTTTTTTAATGGCATATCGGTAGCAGGCTGCCATGGCATCAGCATTGGAGGAAAGCTCCAACGGATACGGACAATACAGGATGGTTCCGTTACCAACCTTGTATTCGGTAATGCCGGTGATATGGCTGTCACCGGTATTTTTTGTGAGTTCGCCGCAATCCAGCACGTTGGATACATCCGCATAGCCGGTCATGCGACGGAAATCCAAGGTATAGGGAACTCCGTCAATTTCAATGGTTTCAAAATCTCTTAAATTTCTGGTGGAATAGTTTGCATCCAGTGTTCCCAGCTTTGCCTCGGCACCGAAGCAGTTGTTTTTGTCAATGCAACCGTTAATTAACAGTGTAGTGCCCTTGTTTACGTAGTTCAGTAACTCCTGCCAGATATCCATGCGAAGCATCTGCATGCCCGGCAAAATAATCAGGTTCGGGCTGCCGATGGCGGAGGCATTTTCTTTCTTAAACAGGTGCTCCGGCAGAAAATCGGACTGCTCTTTCAACTCATGGAACATGGCGTAGGTGAAGTTGCGCATGCCCTGCAGTGCAATGGAATGCTCTACACCAAAATGATAGGAGGTGCCGTACACGGTGCAAATCTTGACTGCATTGTAGTTGCGCTTCTTCATCAAATGCTGCATGTTACGTTCGGCCTTCACCAGCTCGCGGGTGACCTTAAGGGATGGGGTAGGAGATAAGTCTGCCCGGTAAATGCCAAGGGAATTTTCACTGAGCTCCCACATGAACGGATCATCGTGGGACTGCCACTGGACGAAATTTCCGAAGGCGCATACCAGCTTACTGTTTAGCTTTTCTGTCATTTCTTTGTCTGTGTGGCGTTTGCCGGAGCGGATGTCGTCAAACTTGTACATACCAAGCTCCTGGGCAACGCAGATTTTTCCCCGGACGCGGTTCATCAGGTATTCGGTGAAGATATCGGAGTTATAATTCCATTGATGCCAGCATACCATGTCGATATTGCCCGCAAGAACTTCAGTCTGTTCCTCCGGGATACGGAGCGTCTCGTCACGGCCCATCATTACTACCATCGAAGGGGCGATTTCCCGGACGATGCTGCGGATTTCTTTGGTCCAACCGGAAAACTCATTTCTGGCAAAGCAGAAGAAATCATTTAACATCACGTGGTTCATGCGCTGCTCGGTACGGGCAAGCCCCCGGCCGAACAGATGATTTTCCGGCATGATGACATCGTCGAAGCTGCGAAGCACCAGAGCGGTTTCGCCCCAGGCGGAACGCAGATTTTGAATGGTGCCGTACTTGTCCTTCAGCCACTCTTTATACCGAATCAGCTCAACCGCTTCCATGGATGGTTTGCCCGGAGACCAGGCACCACGGTTAGAGTAGGATGGCTCATTGACGATGTCCATCTGGACGTTTTTGAACTCCTTAAAATTTTCTGCAAAGGAGCGGATTAAGGTCATACATTTTTGACGCATTCCTGCATCGTGGATTGGGGAACGGCCGGTATCCCACTGGTTGAGAAGTACCGTACCCAGAGCAAACTGCACGGTAAAACCATGCTTTGCTGCCAGGTAGAAAAAGGTTTCCATGGCGCGTTTGCCCCGCTCACCGATACTACCGTCCCCGTTATAAAATTCCGGAATGAAGTACCAGTTGCCGGAGCGGAGCACGTTGAATCCATCCCGGTGCAATTGATTCATTTCCCTGGAACAAAGCCAGGCATTCATGTTGTAAAAGCACTCACGGTATACGTCGGTGACGAAATACGTGGTGCCCAGGATAGCGGTGATTTCGCCATCTGTCACGCAGTAGTCGGTGGAGACGGTTTCATCGATAACCAGCGGCCGGAACGTTCGGACTTCCTGTAACATCTCTTCCCCAGAAAGAACCAGGATACCGGTGGTGCAGGAGGTGATAACAACATCGTCCTCTGCTAAAGATGCTTCGATACGGTATAAGCCGGACTCTGTTAATGTTGGCGTAATGTCGGTTTCGCAAGGCAGGACAACGGTTTCTTTCTGGTCGTACACCAGAGTATTGTCTGCGTCTTTGTATATGGAAATATGTAAGCTGGCGGTTGTATTTTTCTTTTTGGTAAGCGGAGCCACAGAAATGTGGACATTCTTTGCTTCTTCCGGCGTAAATCTGGAAAATCGGGCATCTACGGTAAGCAGAGCAGTACCGGCAAGACACTTATGAACGGTTTTAACCAAAACTTTTTTTATAAATTCGGAAGACGCAGCAGAGCTCAGGGCGGAAGCAACACCAAAATTGCATAAAGTCATACTGCCCTTTTTGTGGGTAACAATGCGAAGCATGGCAGCTGCCAGTAAATTGCCGTCGGCATCGAAAGCATCCATCAGATG
>JAZQJL010000072.1:0-5520 GCA_045541595.1 Lachnospiraceae bacterium
ATTCGAGTTTTTAAGAAACCTGTAATAACGGTAACTTTTGTTTGACAAGTTCTCCTAGTAATATTATACTGTACTTTAATCAACTACCAAGATAAAGAAGGTGTGATATGGCGCGCAAAACAGGTTTTTGGCGCAGAATCCATAAACTGCTGCCGAAAAAGAAAATTTATATTGAAGGAACCATCGATACCCGGGAGCCGACCTCGGAGCAGGAAATTTTAGAAGGCGAAGAACTGCCGATCCGGGTATATTTTGATAAAAACAGCCCTTATGAAATCATCGAGCAGGAGATTTCCCCTGCAAAGATTCCATGTCCGGGCTGCGGCCGCAGAATTTCCCACGGAATGGACTATTGTAATTTCTGCGGTGCCCATGTCACAGAAAACGAGGAAGAAAAAGGAGTATAAATTATGGGAGACTGGAGAAAGAACCTGCGGGTAGTGGACCCTTATGTACCGGGAGAGCAGCCAAAGCAGGAAGATATGATTAAATTGAATACCAATGAAAATCCGTATCCGCCGGCACCGGGCGTGGAGAAGGTGTTAAAGAGTATGGAAACCGGTGATTTCCGTCTGTACCCGAAGCCGGATGCCAGAGAGCTGGTAGATGCTTTGGCAAAGGAATACAACGTACCGGCTGAGCAGGTATTTGTAGGCGTCGGTTCCGATGATGTACTTGGTATGGCGTTTTTAACCTGCTTTAACGGAGAAAAGGAAATTCTGTTCCCGGATATTACGTATTCTTTTTATCCAGTTTGGGCAGACTTGTTTAAGATTCCTTATAAGCGTCCGACTTTGGATGAGAACTTCTGCATTAGAAAGGAAGACTATTTTGCAGAAAACGGCGGTATTGTCATTGCCAATCCGAATGCGCCGACTTCCATTGCCATGCCTTTAGCGGACATTGAAGAGATTGTGGCAAAGAATCCGGATTCCGTTGTGATTATCGATGAAGCATATGTGGATTTTGGAGGGGAGAGTGCCCTGCCTCTTGTGGATAAGTACGACAATCTTTTGGTGGTACAGACCTTTTCCAAATCCCGTTCCATGGCGGGCATGCGAATCGGCTTTGCCATCGGCAATAAGGAACTGATTGACGCTATGTATGCGGTGCGTAACTCTTACAATTCCTACACCATGAATATGCCTTCCATCTTGTGCGGTGTGGAAGCGGTGAAGGACCGTGCGTACTTTGACAAGACAAGAAATGCCATCATGGAAACAAGAGCAGAGGTGACAGAACAGCTGACAAAGCTTGGTTTTACCGTGCTGCCGTCCAGTACCAACTTCCTGTTTGCAGCGCATGAGAGTGTTCCGGCAGAGGAATTGTTTCTGATGCTTCGTGAAAAGCACATTTATGTGCGCTACTTTAAATCTCCGAGAATCCAGAATTACTTGAGAATTACGATTGGAACGAAAGAGCAGATGGAGAAGTTTTTAACGGAGACAGCAAACTATCTGGCAACAAAATAGGAGCATTTATGCAAAACAGAAACTACCAGAAAGAACTGGAAAAATTAATAGAAAAACAACAAAGGGATGGCGTAAAGCCCTCCCTTTTGCTTCACAGCTGCTGCGCACCATGCAGCAGTTACGTGCTGGAATACCTGGCGCCTTATTTTAACATCTGCGACTTTTACTATAACCCGAATATTTCTCCGAAACAGGAATATGAAGATCGCAAAGAAGAACTGGTGCGTCTGATTCGTGAAATGGAGTTGTCCACGCAGGTGACGTTCTTAGAGGGCACGTATCAGCCGGAGGAGTTCTTTGCCATGGCAAAGGGCCTGGAGGAATTGCCGGAGGGCGGTGAGAGATGCTTTAAATGCTACGAGATGCGCCTTAGGGAATCTGCAAAGATTGCCAAAGAACAGGGGGCAGAGTATTTTGCCACGACGCTTACCATCAGCCCGCTGAAAAATGCAGGGAAGCTGAATGAAATCGGAGAGCGGCTGGCCGAGGAATATGGTGTGAAGTATCTGCCATCGGATTTTAAGAAAAAGAACGGATATAAGCGGTCAGTGGAGTTGTCGGCACAGTATGAGCTGTATCGGCAGAATTATTGCGGATGCGTGTTTTCGAAGATGCAGGCGGAAGGATAAAAACCGCATATATGTAAATAGGTTTATAATTAGTTTGATGACTAAAGGGATATTTTTCTGTGAAAAATATTTTCACAGAAAAAAGGATATCCCTTTTTTTTGTCGAATTAATCTATTAGAGACACTTTTTTGTACTGCAATTGCAGTGTGGTTTAAAATGCAAACCCGTCATGACACGGTGGAAGGAGCCAGGATGAATCTTAGAGAAATGCAGGAACACAGAGAGTATACGTTGTTGAGCAAATATGCGGCGTACAGCGACCAGTCCCAAGGCAGGGATTATGCAAGCGAGTTGTGCGATATCCGCACTATTTATCAGCAGGACCGTGATAAAATCATCCATAGTAAAGCGTTCCGCCGGTTAAACGGTAAGACTCAGGTGTTTTTAACTCCGGAAGGTGATCATTACCGCACCCGCCTGACTCATACGCTGGAAGTTTCCCAGATTGCCAGAACCATTGCCAAGGCGCTGCGTTTAAATGAGGACTTAACGGAGGCCATTGCCCTTGGACACGACCTTGGACACACTCCCTTCGGCCATGCGGGAGAGCGGGCATTAAATGAGATTTATCCGGGAGGCTTTGCCCACTATCTGCAAAGCGTCCGTGTAGTAGAAAAATTAGAGAGAAACGGTAAGGGCTTAAATCTGACAAAAGAAGTCAGAGACGGTATTGCCAACCATCAGGTCAGCACCACGCCGGCCACACTGGAGGGCAGAATTGTCCGCATTTGCGACAAAATCGCTTATGTAAACCATGACATAGATGATGCCATCCGGGGACATATTATTACTGAAGAAGAAATTCCGGCAGAGTTTACCAACGTGCTGGGTCACAGCCTGTCGGAACGTTTAAATACCATGATTCACGACATCATCATGAACAGTGAAGATAAGAATGACATTACCATGTCCCCGCACATTGAGGAGGCATTCCAGGGCCTGCGCGCTTACATGTTTAAGAGTGTGTATACCAATCCGGTGGCAAAAAGCCAGGAAGCCAAAGCAGAGCAGATGGTGCAGGAACTGTACCGGTACTATCTGGAGCACGTAGAGCTTCTTCCGAAGGAATACCGTGTCATGATGGACGAGCAGGGCGAATCGCCGGAACGGGTGGTTTGTGACTATGTTGCCGGCATGACCGACCGCTACGCGGTAGCAAAATTTAAAGAGATTACCATTCCTGACGCCTGGGATATTTTCTGATTGCGCATTACTGCGCAAGTGGCGCAGATGTAATCAGACGAAGAGCAGAAAGGACTTAAATTACATGTTTTACCCCGAAGAAATAGTTGAAGAAGTAAGGCAGAGAACGGATATCGTGGACCTGATCGGCACCTATGTGCGTCTACAGAAAAAAGGCGGCAGCTACATGGGCCTGTGTCCGTTTCATAACGAAAAATCCCCATCTTTTTCCGTGCATGCCGGGCGGCAGATTTACCACTGCTTCGGTTGCGGCGCCGGAGGCAATGCCTTTACCTTCGTAATGGAATATGAAAACTTCACCTTTGTGGAGGCATTAAAATATCTGGCGGAACGTTCCGGAGTTAAGCTTCCGGAAATCGAGTATTCCGAGGATGCAAAACGGGCGGCGGATTTCAAGAGCCGGCTGTTAGAAGTAAACAAGCTGGCGGCAAAGTTTTTCTATGTACAGTTAAAATCCGAGCAGGGAAGACCGGCATACGAGTATTTTAAAAAGCGTGGTTTAACGGACGAAACTATCGTAAAATTCGGTCTGGGATATTCCAGCAAATTCAGTGACACCTTGTATAAATATTTAAAGCAGCAGGGCTACGAGGACAGCTTCTTAAAAGATACCGGTCTGGTAACGTTGGACGAGGCCAGAGGCGGACGGGACAAGTTCTGGAACAGAGCTATGTTCCCGATAATGGATGCCAACAACCGGGTCATTGCTTTCGGCGGCCGTGTCATGGGCGAGGGCGAACCAAAGTACTTAAACTCTCCGGAAACCAAGGTGTTTGACAAGAGCCGCAACCTGTACGGCCTCAATTACGCAAAACATTCCCGCAAACCGTATATGCTGATTTGCGAGGGCTATATGGACGTGATTTCCCTGCATCAGGCGGGCTTCACCAATGCGGTGGCTTCCTTAGGTACGGCCCTTACCGGCCTGCAGGCAAATCTCATCTCCCGCTATGTAAAAGAAGTGTATTTAACCTATGACAGCGACGGAGCCGGAACCAAAGCGGCGCTCCGAGCTATCCCGATTATGAAAGAGGCGGGAGTCAGCGTTAAGGTCATTAACATGAAACCATATAAAGATCCGGATGAGTTTATCAAAAATCTGGGCGCAGAGGAATATCAGAAGCGTATCGACAATGCTACTTCCAGTTTCTTCTTTGAACTGCAGGTGCTGGAAACAGGCTACAACATGGAGGATCCGGAGCAGAAGACAAAGTTCTTCCACGAGGTGGCCAAAAAGCTGGTTGGCTTTTCCGACGAAATTGAGCGGTCCAATTATGAGGAGGCGGTGGCAAGGCAATACCGCATCGACTACGACATGCTTCATAAGCTGGTAAACAAATACGGGTCCCAGATGATTGTGGTGCAGGGGCAGGCAGTTCCCAATGCCCAGGCGGAAGGCAGCAGAAAATCTGCCCTGGCAAAAAAAGAACGGGAAGAAGATAAAGAAGGTATTACAAAACCGCAAAAACTTCTGCTTACCTGGCTCAGTACGGATACCTCCAAATTCCGGCGCATCAGCGGAATTATTACGCCGGAGGACTTCTCCACAGGCTTCTGCCGTACCGTGGCAGAAATGGTGTTTGATCAATTTTGGCAGGACGGGGCAGTAAATCCTGCAAAAATTATAAATCACTTTGAAGAGAAGGAGGAACAGGTAATGGCGGCGGCATTATTCTCGACGGAATTCAGAGAAGAAATGGATGCTGCAGGACAGAAGAAGGCATTTGAGGATACGGTCCGCAAGGTAAAACAGGCTTCCATTGAACAAAAGATTGAATCGGCTGTGGAAGCGGGGAATATGGAACAGTTTCAGACGCTGCTTATGGAAAAAAACCGGTACAAGAACCAGTTTCCGATTCCGGAATAATAGCAGCGTATAATATGGTTCCGGTTGGTTACACTGTAACAAAGAGGCGTTTTTTGCGAAAAAAGGATGGATAGCACAAATGGAAGAGAATACAAACAAATTTATGGAAAAAATGAAAGAGTTGCTGGTTTTTGCAAAAAAGAAAAAAAATGTACTGGAGTATCAGGAAATCAATGACTTCTTAGGCGATATGGAGCTGGAACCGGGACAGATTGAGAAAATCTATGAATTTCTCGAGGCAAATGGGGTAGATATTCTTCGTGTGGAAAATTTTACGGAGGAAGATGATGTTTTAGAGCCGGACGATGCGCTACTGGATGATGAAGAGGTGGAGGATTATTCCAACAT
>JAZQJL010000073.1:0-20994 GCA_045541595.1 Lachnospiraceae bacterium
GCCTTACCTGCCCTCTTATCAGCAAGCTTCTGTTCAAATTTGTTAATGTATTTAAACAAAGAAATAACAAAGCTAATGAATAACAGTGCAAAAAACACAACAGTAATACCAATTACAGTATTTACTGTAGCTTCTGCCATGGCATCCTCAATGCTTGCCCACCATCCGGCAATACCACCAGCCAATAAACATAAATTTGTCATGTGATACCTCCGTCCTAGATTGTGCCGTGTTTCTTAGCCGGCTGAGTATCTCTCTTGGAATATAACATACCAAACGCATAGGAAAGGTGCTGTCTTAAGCTGTCTGCGGAAACAATAGCATCTACATAGCCACGTTTTGCTGCTGCTTCTGCACTGCCCTGTAAGGAAGCATAGGCATCAGCCACCGCCTTTCTGTCATCTGCAGTCTTTTCAGGAGCAATAATCTGAGCTGCCAGTGCAGCATCCATCATACCAATCTTAGCGCCTTCTACCGCAAATACCATATCTGCACCAATGTGCTTGGAATTCATAACAATATATGTACTGCCGTATGCCATACCGGAAACTACATTTACCTTAGCTACGGTTGCATTTGCAAATGCTGCGGTAAGCTTTGCTGCAGCTACTGCAATGCTCTTTTCTTCACATACGGTTGCCTTGTAACCGTTTACATTTGTAAAGGATACAACCGGAATGCCGAATGCATCACAGAACTTAACAAATCCGGCTGCTTTTTCACAGCCTGCTGTAGTTAAGGAAGCATCAAACTTTTCAGCTGCCTTGCCGTTCTCGTCTAACACTGCAGTTCTGTTAGCTACAGCACCAACCGTCATACCGTCTAACTTAATGAAACCGGTTACCATTTCCTTTGCATATTCTGCCTTTACTTCAAAGAAGAAGTTCTCGTCAGATAAATCTGCAAGAGCCTTTGCAGGGTCTGCGCTTAAAGCATCGAAGGAAACTGCACGGTTTAAACTGTCTGCACAGTCAACCACTGCTTCTGCTTCATTGTTTGCAGGTAAAATGGAGATTAAAGTACGAATGCTTGCAAGCACTTCTGCCTCATCTTCCTTTACTACGTCTACAGCACCGCATGCTGCCTGATATTCAGCAGCTGCAGTATCGCACTTCGCAGTATAATTACCCTCTAATGCGTTAGGGGAATTTACGAATAATTTTGCGTTGCTCTTTGGCATAAATGTAAAATCGGATAATGCTGCGGAAATTGCAGAGCCACCGCCGCAAGTACCAAACACTGCTGTTACCTGAGGAACCACGCCGGATGCAAGAGTCTGCTTGAAGTAAACCTCACCAAAGCCTGCCAATGCATCTGTTGCCTCCTGTAAGCGGATACCTGCACAATCTACAAGTCCGATAACCGGAGCTCCTGTTTTTAAAGCAAGATCATATAATCTTACAATCTTCTTGGCGTGCATTTCGCCGATGGTACCATGAAGCACCTTTGCGTCCTGGCTGTAAACATAAACCAGGCTTCCGTCAATCAGTCCATATCCGGTGATAACACCATCAGATGGAGCATCGCTCTTTGGCAGGTCAAAGTCGGTATTTCTCTTTGTAACCAATGCGCCGATTTCAACAAAACTGTTGTCATCAAGCAATGCGGTAATTCTGTCTTTTGCAGACATTTGAGTTGAATTTCCCATTTCTTAGCCTCCATATTTTTTGTATTAATGTAATTGTTCCCAAAACGGTACAAATACATAGTTATAGCATCTTCGTGTTTGTAAACGCTTTCACGAAGAACAATTTTCTGCCAATATAATTATATCTGAATAACCAAAGAAAAGCAATAGTAAAAAGGCACAAAATAACATTAATCTTTACTGCATATTTACCAAAAAGAAAAATCTGACACCACAAAATATGATGTCAGATTCTAAAATAAATCCTTTATTTTGATTTACTGTGCATCCAGTACTAAAGACTTGTATTCGATGGCTGCTACTGCTCCATCCTTAAAAATAAATACCAGTTTCATGTTATCTTTTTTGTACGTTGCAGAATTATCTGTGGTTTCTGCCGGCTCACCGTATACCGTCTTTACCTTATCCTGCGCATCACCGATGCAAATACCCTCTGTCGTGGAAACAGTATCATCTAAAAGAACAACACTCAACACTAAATCCTTACCGTCCATATAATAGGTGTCGATTTCAAATCCCTGATACGTATAAAACTTATCCAGATTGTCAAAGGCACAGCTTGGTGTCTCATAATAGGATACCGGCTCACCAAAGGCAGTAACATATGTTGTTGCATCCGCATCTATTACTACATCTGTACCTTTATAAGTAAATACATATCCCTTTGTTTTTTCAGGTTCTGTTTTATCGTCCTGTGCCGGCGTCTGTGCGGGATCCTGATTGTCTGTTCCTACTGTTTCATTATTTTGGGACGGTGCCTTTGTAGGAGTCCCGTTATCAATTGTTTTTTCATCATTGCCGCCGCAAGCCGCCAATCCGGCCAGTACACAGCATGCCAAAGTCAAAATAAATTTTCTCATTTTTTTATCCTTCCTGATACATTTTCTTTAAAGTTACTCTGTCAATCTTTCCGTTTGCTGTAAGCGGCATAGTTTCCAAACGTATTACTTTGTTCGGAATCATATAACGGGGCAGTTTATCTTTTAATACTGCCACCAGTTCTTTTTCATCTAAATTGCCGACATAACATAATACGATTTTTCCCTTTATCTGGTCATATACACAACCTGATAAATGAATTCCTTCTAATCGGTTTACACCCGCTTCGATTTCACCAAGCTCAATGCGGTGTCCCATATGCTTAATCTGATAGTCCTTACGGGACACAAACACCAACTCTCCGTAGGAATTATATTTGCCCAGATCACCGGTCCGGTAGATAATTTCCGGGTAAGAAGTATTTAACGGATTCTGCACAAATACGTCTCCGGTTCTTTTAAAATCATTGTAATAGCCTAAGGTTACCGAGGTACCGCGGATGCAGATTTCTCCGGTTTCTCCCTCTCCTGCCCGCTCATTCTTTTCATTCAGCAAAATAATGTCGGTGTTCTTAAACGGTCTTCCGATTGGAATTGCTTCATCCAGTTCAAACTCGCGGTTTACTTTATAGAAGCAGCACATGCCGGTGCCTTCTGTAGGACCGTACAGATTTGTAAAAGAAGCCTGTGGCAAAACCGACTTCCAAATACGGAACTGCTTAATTGGGAAAACTTCACTTCCGAATACCACCGTATGCAAATGCTCCGGTACAACCGTCTTAAAGGTACCAAAGGCCGAAATCATGGTAAGGGCGGAAACCACCCAGCAGACCGTATTGATTTTATGCTCATTTAAATATTCCACCAGTTTAATCGGCATCATAAACAGTGATCGCGGAATCAGATATGTGGTAGCACCAAACTTTAATGTAGGGTACAGTTCTTTTAAGCAGGCATCAAAATACAGAGGCGTTTGATTTCCGAAGACCGTATCTTCATTAAACTCCAGAGTTTCTGACAACTGCTCAATATAATCCAGTACTGAGCGGTGGCATGCCGCAACACCCTTCGGAATTCCGGTAGAGCCGGAAGTAAATACAATGTAAATACAGTCCGTATCAATTGCCTTATCATAGATTGCTATTAAAGCAGCATCATCTACCGGCGTATGACAAATTTCATCATATAAAACAACTTCACCGTTATAGTCAAAGCCTTTTGCAATTTCTGCCGTATGTTCATCACAGATAATCAGCGGAGACTGCACGTTCTCTAAGATAAGCGCAATTCTGCTGGCAGGCATTTCTTCATCAATAGGTACATAGAAGCAGCCGGCAGTAATTACGCCGAAAAAGGCTGTAACTTCTTTTGGGTGCTTATTCATAAACACCACCACTGGCTTATGGTAAATCTGCTTCCCGGAAAGATAGGTTCCGATTGCCCGGCTCTCCTGATACACCTGTGCAAAGGTCATTCCTTCCGTTCCGTTAGAAAAAGCCAGTTTTTCCGGTTTCTTCTTTACTATTTCATTCAAATAATCCAGTACATTATTCTGCATAATTTTCAACTCCAATTAAAATTTATATCCGGCCTGTAATCAAATGAAGGTATTCCGGCTTTAGGGGCGCCCCTGTGGCAAGGACCACCTGTCTTGCCAATACTTCCAGGACATCAAGGAAACCGTTTCCCAGCGTATTGTCACGCTTAATTAAAGACAATTCCGTACAGCCAAGTAAAATCACCTGGGCACCTGCCAAAAACAGTTCCTCCGCCACCTGTTGAAAACGCTCCATCTCCGGCTGTTTTCCGGCTTTTACATTATTGTATATCAAATGCATTACATTTGCCTGATTTTCTTTTTCCGGCACATAACAGAATATTCCGTAACGTTCCATCACCTGCTGGAACAGCTTACTTTCTATGGTACCGTCTGTAGCCATCAGTCCAACTTTTGTAACCTGCTCTTTTTGCAAATAGGCAGCCGTTTCCTCAATTGCATGCAAAATCGGGCAACCAATTTGTTTTTCTAACTCCTGTTGAAAATAATGAGCGGTAATGCATGGTATTGCAATAACATCTGCACCGCTATTTTTTAGGTTTATGCCTACTTCTGCCAATACAGGCAGCGGATTTTCGGTGCTTCTTCCTAAAATATATCCGGTTCTGTCCGGTGTCTGAGGCTTGCTGTGAACCAGCAATTCAATGTGTTCCTGGTCCGTAGCGGCATCGGTCATTTCTGTAATCAGTTGCAGAAAATATACCATTGCCATAGGCCCAAGCCCACCAATCACACCTGCCTTTTTCATGTTACAACCACTCCACTTAGTTTATTTCAGGATACAATGTTTTGTCATAGTTATGAGAACCGTTATGACTGTCGGAATATTCCCATATTGTTGCATCGTCCCAGAGGAAAATATATGGTCTTCCCACTCTAGGTGTTGCATCAAAATGATACCATCCGTGTCCGTCTCCGATATCAACCAAATTCCAGAAATGCATGGAATCACCAACCCGGATACGTTCAATATCCATGTTCGGAAATCCTGCTCTGTCTAACATTGCTTTGGAAAGAGAGAAATACACATAGCAATCCCCTTTTCCTTTGGTTAAGCCTTCCATGGCGGCCTTGATATAATCGCCTTTCTCGGAATAGCTGACATAAGAAACCGTACGGCGAATATAGTCATAGATAGCTTTACATTTTTCGCGGTTTGTCATGCCGTCTTCAAAGATATCTGCAAAAATAGCATCAATCTTTTGATTTAATTCCTCTTCATCCGCCCGATACACCTTTACGGTTACATACAATGTTTTGGTAGAAGCATTGCCAGCCGCATCCGTTGCCGTATAAACAACCGGATATTTTCCAACGGTTTTTAAATCCACTGCTGACGCATCCACAGTTAATGTCAAATCAATTTCACAGTTGTCGGTATAAGTTACTTTGGACTTATAAGCAACCGTTTCGCCGATAAATACCGTAAAATCTTCTCCGGAAATGAAAATCGGCGCGTCTTCGTCTGTCACCTGAATCAGTACCGCTTCTTCTTTTGTCTGATTACCGTAAACATCCGTAGCAACAATGGTTACCGGCTGTTCACCGATAAAATTAAAGTCCGGAGTTTCTAAAAATTCTACAGAAGCTACGCCGCTGATGTCTTCCACCGACCGGACAAAGTCCTCCGGTTTTTTCTCAAATACGGCATAGTCCATAAATTCTTTTACTACCAAAGTCGGACCCGTGGTATCTTCTACAATTAAAGTGCTCTCATATTCCACTCCATCCGCAAGGACAACCACCGTGTACGTTCCAACGGTATTGCAATCAACTTCCGCAGTTACATACTCTGCAGTAACCCCTTGTGCCACCAGTTCGGAAGGCGCAGGAAGTTCACTTCCCAGTTCCACATGCAGTGTAGGAACAATCGGAGAAAGCCACAGTTCTGCGGTCTTTGTTGTGGTGTTTCCGCCTAGGTCGGTTGCCGCAATAGTAATAAATTGCTTACCGCTTTTTTCAAAATCAGGAGCCTGTATAAATTCCATAGAAGTTTTTGTGACATCTTCCATCTTAGTTACAAACTTGTTAAGTTCACAGGTTTCCCCGTAAGTCATAACCACATCGCAAACTTCTAATACCGGAGCAACGGTATCCTGAACAATCAAGGTAGAAGTAACCGTAAAAATACCGGTTTTTATCTCGATGCTGTATTCACCCGGCACTTTGGTATCAAAGGCGGTACTGTTTTTTGTATACGCCGCTTTTTCGTCCGGCTTCTTTAAAAAGTCGGAAGGATTCACAATGCCACCGGCTTCTACACGACAAACACTGTAAGCAAGGTTGTTACGATACAGAAAGAAGCCAGCCACCGCACCAATTAAGAGTACAGAAATCAGGGCACAAAGAATCATCCTTCTCCGCCGTTTTTTTCTCTTTATTTCACGTCTTCTGCGTCTTTCACGAAGTTCTTCCTTCCTTCTTGCCTGTTCCAGTTCTTGTTCTTCATTGTCATCATCAAAAAACAAATCAAAATTTCTATCCGCCATTGTTCTCCAAAGCTCCTTTGCTTTTCAGGTGGTTCCTTTACAGTGACAATGAATACTGCTCACAAAGCATCGTCACCGTCATAACAATCAACAGGTAATCAATTTCATATGCACCCATCAGTTTAAAGTCTTCCTGACTGTAAATCTTCTTTAGACTGTTTACATAGTCCCAGTCAAACACGCCGTATTTCTTGATATATTCTTCGCTTAAATACGGAATGCTGTCAGCTTTTTTTATCAGTGCAGACATACCCGGTGCCTGGAACGGAAACTTCTTTCGTTTTAAAATCGGTTCCGGAACAATTCCTTCTCCCGCTTTTTTCAAAATGTATTTCTCATTAACACCTTTTAATTTGTATTTGTCAGGAATCGTTCTTACAAACGAAATTAATTCTGCATCTAAAAACGGATGTCGTCCCTCTATAGAATGTGAAAAGAACATTCTGTCACCGTGCTCCGTCAACAAATGGTCTGACAGACGCAGTTTATAATCGATATAGGATCTGCGCTTCTGGGTGCTTAAATTTTTCACCTTATTTACATCGATCGGACTGTCTACCCAGGCAGCAAAGTTTGCATGCTCCCCACGAATATCCTTATGATACAAATCCAGATGAATATTTCTGATATCCGCATGGTTTCTTTCGTAGCGGAAATACGGATCGCCCCAAAGCCGCTCATTAATTTCACATTCTTCTTTGGTCATCTGCCCTTTTTGCATATTGCGGAATAAATCCACCATATATCCGACGTAACCACAGAAAAATTCGTCAGATCCCTGTCCGGTTAAAACTGCTTTAGCCGGAGACGTACTTACTAATTCTGACAACATAAAGGCAGCCACATCATAACTTTCCTTAACAGCGCCCTCTGCATGATAAATTACTTTGGATAAGTGCTTCCAGATTTCTTCTTCTCCCACTTTTACACTATAATGTTCGGAATTTACACATTCCTTTACCATTTTTTGAAAACGGCTTTCGTCTAAATCCCCGGAGCCGATTTCTGCAGAAAAAGAATAATAGCTGTCTAACAAATATTTACCGATATAGCAGGCTACCAAAGAACTGTCAAGGCCACCGGAAACATAAAATCCAATCGGCACATCTGCAATCAGCCTTCTGCGGATGGACTCTTTAAAGAGTTCTCTTAAACGCTCCACATAATAGGCCTCGCCTTTATCCTCTTCCTCACAGTCATAAATCATATCCCAGTATTCCACATTTACCGGTTCTTTTTCCGGACGGATACAAAGCATATGACCCGCTTCTAAGGAAGAAATGCCTGCAAAAAATGTATTTGGAGAAACTACTCCCGGAAAATTCATCAGCTGGTCCACTGCTTTTAAATTCAGCTTTCTTTCAATTCCCGGATATTCCAGGATACCTTTGATTTCTGATGCAAAAATCACTCTTTTGTCCGCTATAGTATAAAAAAGCGGACAAATACCGATATGGTCTCTGACAAGATAGAATTCTTCCGTTCTTCCGTCAAACAGAGCAATGGCAAACTGGCCATTTAAATATTTAGGAAATGCTGTACCATATTCCTCGTATAAATGCAGAATAACTTCCACATCTGTACCTGTACGGAACTGGTGGCCTTTTTTCTGCAGATCCGTCTTTAACTCCTGATAGTTAAAAATCTCACCGTTACAAACCATAGCAATTTCCTTTGTTTCGTTAAACAAAGGCTGCATTCCTCCGGTTAAGTCAAGAAAACTCAAACGGTTAAATCCAAGCGCCATCCGGTCTGTCACATATTTATTTTCTCCATCCGGTCCTCTATGACGGATAGCATGCAGCATTGAATCAATGATATTTTCATTGATTGGCCGCTTTTCATACAGATTGTAGATACCACATATTCCACACATGTTTTGTCACTCTTTTCTAACTTATTCGATTCCGTACAACTCTTTTTGCCGTGCTATTTCAGCATCGTAAGCTTCCCGCTTTTTTGCCCAAATTTCTTGTAAATCACTCTCACTTCCTCGGTTTGGTACGAGACACTGCTCCGATAAATATTTACCAAAATAAGAAGTCAGCTTTGTTGCGCCGGATAAATTCATATGAAGTCCCGCATCATAAGTGTCTTTTGTAAAGTCAAGTCCGATTTCGTCCATATGCTCTAAAAAGTTAATGTACTGTAAATTATTATTTTGAGCATATTCCTCGATCTGCTGTTCCCATTCCTCATACCAATGAGGATACAGGCTAGGTGCTTTAATTAAAACAAGCTGAATATCGTTTTCTTTACACAGCTGTGTCATTTTGTCCAGATAATACCAGGCATTTTCACCAAAACTATAGTCTGTCAGCATCTTTTTAGGCGGAATGCCGGCGGCTTCTTTTACATCAAGCCGCATATAATATCCGCTGTAAGAAACCGGCTTCTTCTGAAACATATATTTTACATCATCCGATGTAAGCTCGCTCCAACGGGTATGATAGCGCAAAATAGGAAACACATAATCTAAAAAGTGTTCCTCTTTTGTCATGGATGCCTTAATAGCATTTACCTTAGACATGGACCATTCCATTCCCTCTAAAGTCATGCGATTATACGCTTCGGAATTTGACTGGTTGGTATTCATGGCCAGCACATTAAACACCACAACCTTCGGTGTATAGTAACGTAACGTATCTTCCAGCATATAATACGACTGCCATACATACTGTTCCGCGCTACCGCGAATAAAGCTGTGAATACCGTATTCCTCCCATAATACCATTGGAGTAAAGTTTTCATACACTTCACAGTCACCAATCATAATGACATCAAATTCTTTATTTTTTTCTTCATAATATTCTGCTATAAATGCACCTTCAATTACACCATCCACATACTTTGGAACAAGAAGACGTTGCAAAAGCCACAGCAATAGCAGAATAATTATTATCGATAAGACTATTTTTAATAAAGTCTTTGTTTTTTGCTTCATGTTAATTTTTTCTCCATACAAGCAGATGCCTGTTAAAACTGATTATAAATAAACTGGCTGGAATCATAACCAATACCGTAAGTTCCCATCAAAAGAACAATGACAAACAGACCAAACCATATAGCAAATCTAAGCGGATACGGCTTGGATGCCACAAACTCTCTGGCAGGCATTTTACACTTTAAAATACTTACCAGGGACATAATAAGCACCGCAAGCGCCAGGATGCCGTAATCTAAACCGGTAAGTCCGAGTTTCAGCAAACTGCCGTCAAAAAGGATCTGCCAGTTTGGCACACTGAGCATGGACCAAAATGCCCGAAAAGTATCTGCCACATTGCTGTAACAGTCAAATAAGTTTAAGCAGCATACCAAAAGGAAGGTGCGGACCATACAAAATGCCTTATATATCCAATTGTCCTTCACGTTAAACCTGTTGTGGAATTTTGCGTATAATGGTTCCAATTCTTCAGAAACCATTAATACCAACCAGTTGGCAAGTCCCCAAACAATAAAATTCCAGTTAGCTCCATGCCATAAACCGGTGGAAAACCATACCACAAAGGATGCAACATAAACAGGAAGTCGCTTTCCTATGGAATCCCCAAAATGTTTTCTGGAGAATTTTGAAAACTTCTGCAATGCATTGCTGGAAGACACCGGATAAAATACATAATCCCGGAACCAGTTACACATAGAGATATGCCATCTTCTCCAATATTCTTTTAATGACATGGAAAAATACGGCAGATTAAAGTTCTCCTGAACCTTAATTCCAAAGGCCTGTGCAATACCGATTGTAACATCAATACCACCGGTAAAATCTGCATACAGCTGAATGGTATAGAATATCATACCAATAATCAGATATACGCCCCGGTATTCCTCTAAATTCAATATAGTTGCGGAAACCGCCGCAAAAATACGGTCAGCAATTACAAGCTTTTTAAAGAAGCCCCAAAGAACCCGTTGCAAGCCAAAAGCTACGTTTTTTGCATCAAACTTATGCTCTGCAAACAAAGTTTGGGACAAATCACCGTATCTGCTGATAGGTCCTTGTACCAGTTGCGGAAAAAAGGAAATAAACAGCGCAAATCGGAACAGATTTTGCTCTGCTTTTATAGTACCTCTATAAACATCTACTAAGTACCCAACTGCCTGGAACGTGTAAAAGGAAATTCCCATCGGCACCAGCAGGGAAACTAACGGCATCTCCTCTTTTCCAGAAAACAAAGAAACTACAGGTTCTATCATGGATAAGAAGAAATTTGCATATTTAACAACCGCCAAAATCCCTATATTTAGAAACACAAATAAAGCCACCCACCGAAAACGAATTTTCTTTTGCAGCTTCTTATATTCTTTCTTTTCTTCTTTTGATAATTCTTCTTTATGTTGCTTTATATACGCGTCCTGCCGGTCTGCATTTTTTTCAATCAGTCTCGCAGCAAAATAAACCGTAACAATTGTAATCCCGATAAATATCAGGTATGCCGGATTTGCAGTCCAATAAAACGCGGCGCTTGACAGCAAAAGAAGCATCCATTGAAACTTCTTAGGAATAACGTAATACAGTCCGAGCAATACAGCAACAAAAAGAATAAACTCGTAAGACGTAAATAACATGGTTCCTGTTTTTACTCCTCATCCTCCAACTTCTGGATTAACTCAAATAAAGCCTGGGCAGAATTAAAATTCTCAGGAATAATATTTTCTGCTGTGATTGTTACATCAAATTCTTCACTGATTTCAGAAATAAGCGTAACTATGTCAAAGGAGTCTAAGATCATATCATCAATTAACTTGTCCTCCTTGGTAAAATCCACATCCGGATGTAAATCTCTTAAAATTTCTAATAATGTGTCCATTCTATACCTCCTGTATATATTCATAATCATAAGGGATTATACCCCTATATATTGTTTTTTTCAAGTCTTATTTTCTATCCCTTGTAATTCTTAAACAATTTGTCATAATTTCTTAAGAATTATGTTATTGCTTCACTTCTGTCACCAGGGAAGTGTATTGAATTGACGTTACTTTTCCGTCTGTAACAATAAATTTTAACTTCATTCCTTCTTTACTGTATACCAGCATTCCCGCTTCTTCCGTATATGTGGTGCCATAAATAGAAAAAAGATCTTCCTGCGTCATGAACAGACAGGCCCCTTCTTTTGTAAATATCATATCGTCCTTGAAATAAATACAGGATATATATTCTGTTCCATCCAGTTCATAGGTGTCCAGTTCAAAACTGCCGTAACTGTAGGTCCTGATTTTTCCTTCCATGGCGCAACTGTCTGCTTCAAAATAACTTTGCTCTTTACCAAGTGCTTCCAGTACAGGTCCTGCTATCATATCAATTGATATCTCCACATCATTATAAGCAAACAGAAAGCCTTTTTTGATATCCGTATTTGCTACAGGACCCAAACCATCCTGTCCTTCATTTGTAGCCGGCGTTGAAGAAATATTTGATGTCTGACCCGGTTCTCTTCCGCATCCTGCCACTGCTAACACAAGCATAGTTATAAGTAGAAAACATAACCATATATTTGATTTGTTTATTCTTCTATGTTTAACCACCGATTCGTCTTCTGCTCCTTATCCTCATAGTAAAATTGGAGTTTTTCTGCCCAAATAGTTTCCAGCCTTTCCTCGCCCCGCTTATCTGTAATACCACATTCTGTCTGTAAAAAAGCGCCGAACCATTTTGTTATTTTTTCAGCACCGGATAAATTTAAATGTAGGCCGGCATCATAGGTATCTGTGCTATAATCAATTCCGCAGGTTTGCGCAAGTTCAAGGAAATTTATATACGTCAATTCATGCTCCTCGGCATACGATTCCACCTGTTCTTCCCATTCATCATACCAATACGGATATAAGCTTGGAGCTTTAACAAGTATCAGCTTAATTCCTTTTTTTTCACAAAGCTCTGTTATTTTATCCAGATATAACATTGCCTGTTCGCCGAAAGAATAATCCCCAAGAGGACGACCTTTCGGAATCTCTTGCACAGGAGAAATATCAACTCTCATGTAATAACCATTGTGAGTCACTTTATCTTTACGGAACAGATATGTAATATCTTCCTTTTCCAGATTTGTGATTCTGGAATGATAACGCAAAATCGGAAACACATAGTCTAAAAACTGTTCTTCCTCCATCATGGAAGCCTGTACCGCTTTCCATTTTGAAGATGAAAATTTCATGCCGTCTAAGGTCATACGGTTATAGCTTTCTTTTTGCGGCGCATTATATTTTAAAGCTAATACATTGAAAACAACCACTTCCGGCGTTTCATAGTTCAGTGTTTCTTCCAAAATATAATAAGACTGCCAAAGCAATTGTTGCGCACTTCCCCTGACATAACTGTGAATTCCGTACTCTTCCCACAGGACTGCCGGAACAAAGGTATCATAAACTTCACAGTCACCAATAAATATGACATCATGATTTTTTTCTTCTGCATAATATTCTGCAATCATGGCTCCTTCAACAACACCGGACATATATTTTGGCATAACCAGCCTTTGTAATATCCACAGTGAGAAAAAAACCATTACAAATATCAGCGCGAAAAAAGCGACCTTACACCACTTCTGTTTCACCATAAAATCCTCTTATTAAAACTGATTATATATAAACTGCGTCACATCATACCCTATGCCATAAGCACCAAACATCAGTATTGCTAAAAACAATCCATACCAAACGAAAAAACGTTTCATCGGAGAAAACATTCTGATTTTGGCACGCACGGAGCCCTTTCGCTGTTCCAGACTAACCGCAAACATCAAAATAATACCGATAAGCAAAATCACATAGTCCGTTGCAGACAGACCAATTTTTAAGAGACTTCCGTTATAGAAGATCCTGCCGTCCCATTTTGTAAAAATACTGCCAAACATCCAAACTGTTTCCGTTATATTTCTATAGCAGTCAAACATTCGCAAGCAGCTCATCAACAGGATTGTACGAATAATCTGAAAAACAGAAAACCAGATTCTGTTTTTTACCTTTGGAAATCTTGAATGAAACCGTTCAAACAATGGCTTACTTTCTTCAGAAAGTGTTATTAAAAGAAAATTTCCAAGGCCCCAGGCAATAAAATTCCAACTTGCTCCATGCCACAAACCTGTTAAAAACCACACGATAAATGACGCCACATATACCGGAAGTTTTTTTCCAACCTTCTTTCCAAAATGCTTTTTAGAAAAAGCAGTCAGTTTTTTTATAGGTCTGCTGACAGAAACCGGATAAAATACATAATCCCTAAACCATGTTCCCATGGAAATATGCCATCTTGTCCAATATTCTTTTACACTCTTTGAAAGAAACGGCTGTCTGAAATTTTCAGCAATCCGCACACCGAACACTTCACCAATGCCAATTGTAATATCGATTCCCCCGGTAAAGTCTGCATACAATTCTGCCGCATAAAACAAGGCTCCGATTAGCACATACGCTCCTTGGTACTGTTCGGGACTTCGAATAATGGTATTTACCGCAATAAGAATTCTATCCGCAATTACCAGTTTCTTAAAATAGCCCCATAAAATACGTTGTAAACCGGAACATACCACATTCTTGTCAAAATTTTTTTCTTCAAACAGGCTTTTGCTTAGTTCATCATACCGGCTGATTGGTCCTTGTATCAACTGCGGAAAAAATGAAACAAACAAGGCAAAGCGAAGAATATTCTTTTCTGCTGCATATTTACCACGATATACATCCACAAGGTATCCTACACATTGGAATGTATAAAAGGAAATTCCAATCGGCAAAAGAATATTAACATACGCTATCTGCCTTGTTTCTTTAAATACTGATATTATTTTATTTATGTTATGTATAGTAAAGTTTGTATATTTGAATACACATAGCAATCCCAGCGTTATTCCTAAGCCTAAAAACAGCCAAGGTTTCTGCTTAGCTTTGACATTAGTTTTTTCTTTCTGTCGGATTGCAGACAGCTTTCCTGCAACCAAAAAAGTCACACCGGTTGTTATTAAAATATAAATTAAATATCCATCATCCGCAAACAGATAGAAACAATAGCTTGCCAGCAACAGAACAAATGTCTGACATTTTTTTGGAGCACAATAAAAAAGAAGAAATACAAAAATCAAAAAAATAATAAATTGATATGATGTAAACAGCATATCTTCTTTTGCCTCCGTTTATTTTATTTCAGGATAAAGGCTTTTATCGTACACATGAGAATCCCCTTGAGAGATTGAAAATGCTTCTAAATCAGCATCTGTATACAAAAACAACTTAACTCCTGCTCTGTTAGGACAAGCATCAAAATGATACCACCCATCGTTAATATATACCAGGTTCCAATAATGGACCGGATTTGTACTTGATTTTTTAATATCTAAATTTTGAATACCGGCCAAAGTTAGCAGATATTTGGAAGTAGCAGCATAGACAAAGCAATCTCCTTCTTTTAAAAACATGCCTTCATATGCGCCTCTCGCATAATTATCTTTTTCCGAAAAATTAATAAACCGGATGTTTTTATTCACCCAGTTATAAATAGCTTCTGCTTTCTCATAATCGGTCATATTGTCTTGTAACAATTCTGCCAGTACAGAGAGGGCTTTTTCTTTTAAAAGCTCTTCCTCATTCCACAGTGGTTTTACCTCAACTACATTTACTTTTGCTACTACACTTGTAGAATTTCCTACAAAATCAGTTACTGTATACGTAACATCATAGCTTCCTATCTGATTTAAATTAACCTTAGTATTATCTACCTGTAGGTTGAGTTCCTCTAAAGGAGAGGCATTGTCAAAATAATTTACTGCATTTTTATATGATATTACATCACCTATTGTAACATCCATGTTACTTGCGGATACAATCGGTGCTTCCATATCTTCCAATAGCATCAATGCAGCAGTACATTCAGCTACATTACCTTTTTCATCCGATACAGAAAAACTCACCTGCTGTTCTCCCGGAACTGACCAGTCCGGTTCGCTTATGTACTTGCAATCTACTATTGTAGAATAATCATTTACTGTTTCAATAAACTCTTCTGCTTCCATAGGATGATTTAACCACATCTCGACCTGACGGGTAGTTACTTCCGGTGCAGCATAATCGTCAACAGATAATGTTGTTTGCGCATAGCTTCCGTCAACCATAAAGATAATATTATGGTTTTGCGGCACTGTCATATCCAAACCACTGACATCTGAAACATAAAAAATTTTACTTCCGGGCTCTACTAAAAACTCTTCTGCCTCCGGAAGAACTGATCCAATATTAACTTCTAATGTTTCTTTTAAATTAATTATATTAAGCTTTGTTTTTACTACAACATGATTACCGACAGCATCCGTAACACGAACCAGTACTTCCTGGGAACCATACTTTGTAAAGTCAGGTTCCTTTTCGTAACTGTAGCTTACTTCATGTACAGATTCTACTGAGTGAATAAACATCTCCGGTGTTACTTCTGTACCACTGGACACAGACACTCTTTTTGTAGTTACGGCAAGTAAATAATTTTTTTCTTTTATGGAATTTGGATTGCTCTCCTGCATACTTGCAGTTTTATGCTTTTCAATGCTCCATAAAACACCAGCCAAGCCGGCAAGGATAACCATACTAAATATTAGTACTGCAGCTAAAACCTTATTTATACTTTTTTTTCGCATATAACGCCGACCTCCAAGTAAAAATTTAGGTTTTTACAACGAAAAATGCACACATAATCTGTATTTTAAATTATACACCCCACAAATTATAGTGTCAAGTTTGCATTTGGAGCAGTCTGCGTATGATCCCTGAATCAAAGCCTTTGCGATATAATTTTGCAGCTACCTTTTGTTTTTCTTCATAGCTCATTGTTTCTAATTTTTCTTCATCTACATGATATTTTTTTAAAAGACGTTTTACTGTAACTTCTTCCTGTGCAACTCCATCTTCATTTTTATAATTCTCTTCCAACGCAAGATCAATTTCTTCTTCACTGATTCCTTTTTGTTTTAATAAGTATTCCAGTTCTCTCTTGCTCTTGTACTCTTTTTTTCCGCGAATAAAGCTTCCTGCTACTCTGGAATCATCCAAATAGTGATAACTGTCCACATAAGCAATAATCTGCTCTACAATATTTTCTTCATATCCGCCTTTTTTAAGCTTATCTATCAGCTCTTTTCTGGAATAGTCTTTTCTTTCCAAAAGACGCAGTGCTCTTTTTTTTCCTTTTAGCAGTACTTCCTTCGTCTCTAGCTCTTGATTCATAAAATTCCTTTCAGATATGACAAAGCTGCCACAGGAACTTCCTGTGGCAGCCGGATAAACCATATATCATTTTTCACTGATATTATTCTTCTGCCTCATCTTTGGATGTCGCGCCGGAAGAAGCCATAAGCCCAAACTTATCACGAACCTTGTTTTCTACCTCTGCCATGATTTCCGGATTCTCTTTTAAGTAAATTTTAGCATTTTCACGGCCCTGACCGATTTTTGCATCATTGTAGGCAAACCAGGCACCGCTCTTAATGATAATATTTTCATTCGCAGCCAAATCAAGGATGTCACCTTCTCTGGAAATACCTTTACCGAACATAATATCAAATTCTGCCTCTTTAAATGGCGGAGCCACCTTATTCTTTACAACTTTAATACGTGTACGGCTACCCACAACCTCGCCGGCTGCTTTTAAAGATTCAATTCTTCTGACATCTAAGCGGACAGAGGAATAGAATTTTAATGCACGACCACCGGTAGTGGTTTCCGGATTACCAAACATAATACCAACCTTTTCACGAAGCTGGTTAATAAAAATAACAATGCAGTTGGAGCGGCTGATGGCTGCAGTAAGCTTTCTTAATGCCTGAGACATAAGTCTTGCCTGAAGTCCGACATGAGAGTCACCCATATCTCCTTCAATTTCAGCCTTTGGAACCAGCGCTGCCACGGAGTCTACAATAACAATATCAATAGCGCCGGAACGTACCATGGTTTCTGTAATCTCCAAAGCCTGCTCACCGTTATCCGGCTGGGAAATATATAAATTGTCAATATCTACACCGATGTTTTTTGCATAAACAGGATCCAATGCGTGTTCTGCATCAATAAAGCCGGCAATGCCGCCACGCTTTTGTACCTCTGCCACCATATGTAATGCAACTGTTGTTTTACCACTGGATTCAGGACCATAAATTTCTACAATACGGCCCTTTGGAATACCACCTACGCCAAGAGCAATATCCAAGCTTAAGGAACCTGTCGGTACTGCTTCTACATTCATGTGAGCCGCACTGTCGCCAAGCTTCATAACGGAACCTTTACCATACTGCTTCTCAATTTGTCCTAATGCGGACTCCAATGCTCTTAACTTATCATTATCTGCCATTTTATTTTACCTCCGTATCGAACAAGTTTTCTCGAACCTCTGTTCTTATATTACTGCATAACATTCTCTTTGTCAATAGTAAATTCCAAAAATTTGTTCGATTTTTTATTTTGCCTTGCCCTGGTGTCACTTGTTTTGGGAACACTATCAGTTTACCAAAATACCTGCTCAAAAACAAGCATTCCAGATAAAAAAACCTGTGTTTTCCATGTAGAAAAACACAGGCGATTTTTGTGAATTATGTATAATATTAAAATCCCTTTGGCTGGGTTACTTTCGGATCATAGCCCTGGCTTCTGAGAGCTTTGATAATTTTATCCTTATGCTCATGACCGAAGGCTTCCATCGTTATAGTCAGTTCCACCGCACTGTTACGGTTTATGCTGACAAACTGGTTATGGTCAAGGCGGATAACATTACCCTGATTCTCTGCAATGATACGGGCTACATTTACAAGTTCACCCGGCTTATCCGGAAGAAGTACGGACAATGTGAAAATTCTGCCTCGCTGGATCAGACCGTGCTGAACAACGGAAGAAACCGTAATTACATCCATGTTACCGCCGCTTAAGACAGCAACTACTTTCTTTCCTTCCGCATCCAGATGCTTTAAGGCAGCTACGGTAAGAAGGCCGGAATTTTCTACTACCATCTTATGGTTCTCTAACATATCCAGGAACGAAACTACCAGTTCACTGTCATCAATAGTGATAATTTCGTCTACATTTTCCTGAATATATGGGAAAATCTTGGAGCCCGGAGTTTTTACTGCCGTACCGTCAGCGATGGTATCTACCTGAGGCAGTGTTACAATTTCACCCTTACGAAGGGATTCCTGCATGCAGTTTGCCCCCATTGGTTCTACACCAATCACACGGATCTTAGGATTTAACAGTTTTGCCAGTGTGGAAATACCTGCAAGCAGTCCGCCACCGCCCACCGGAACCAAAATAATGTCTACCGTCGGAAGGTCCTGAACAATTTCCATGGCGATGGACCCCTGTCCGGTTGCCACGGTTTCATCGTCAAACGGATGAATAAAGGTCATTCCTTCTTTTTCTGCCAGTTCCATGGCATAAGTACATGCTTCATCATATACGTTTCCGTATAAAACAACTTCTGCACCATAGCTCTTTGTACGGTTTACTTTAATTAAAGGAGTGGTGGTCGGCATTACAATTACTGCCTTGCATCCAAACTTCTTTGCCGCGTAGGCAACACCCTGGGCATGATTGCCTGCAGATGCGGTAATTAAGCCCTTTGCTCTTTCTTCCTTGGATAAAGTACTAACCTTATAGTAGGCACCGCGAATCTTATATGCGCCTGTTACCTGCATATTTTCCGGCTTTAAATAAACCTTGTTGCCGGTCATTTCGGAAAGGTACGCACTGTGTACCAGTTTGGTCTTATTCGTGACCTTTTTTACGATTTCCGAAGCTTCTTCAAACTTTTCTAATGTTAACATCATAATTTCTTTAGTCCCCTTCCTCTGCTGCTATTCCATCAAACAGAGCATCTACGAATGCATCCGGATTGAATTTCTGCAAGTCTTCCATGTGTTCCCCAACACCTATATACTTTACAGGGACAGAAAGCTCTGCCTGGATTGCCAGAGCAATACCACCCTTTGCGGTACCGTCTAATTTCGTTAAAATAATACCGTCAATTGCCGCTGCCGCATTAAATTCCTTTGCCTGAACCATGGCATTCTGGCCGGTAGTTCCGTCTAATACCACCAATGTTTCCCGATGGCATCCCGGATATTCCCGTTCAATGACACGGTCAATCTTCTTTAGTTCTTCCATCAGATTCTTCTTATTATGAAGACGACCTGCGGTGTCACAAAGAAGCACATCGGTATTTCTGGCTTTTGCTGCCGTTACCGCGTCAAATACTACCGCAGCCGGATCAGAACCCTCTTTTTGGGCGATAATATCTACTTCTGCACGGTGTGCCCACTCTGTCAGCTGTTCAATTGCTGCCGCACGGAACGTATCCGCTGCCGCTACCAGAACTTTTTTTCCGTTTGCTTTTAACTGACCGGCCAGTTTGCCGATGGACGTCGTTTTACCGACACCGTTCACACCGATTAATAGCACTACAGATTTTTTATTTTCAAAGTCATAAGCATCCTCCGGCACAGACATCTGCTCCTTCATGCTGTCCATAAGAAGTTTTCTGCATTCGGACGGATCCTTTGTCTTTGTTTCTTTTACTTTTTCCTTCAGATTATCAATGATTTTTGTAGTGGCGTTGATTCCAACGTCTGACATAATCAGAATTTCTTCCAGCTCTTCATAAAAATCATCGTCAATCGCCGAGAAACCTTTAAAAATAGAATCAATACCGGACATAATACTGTTTCTTGTTTTACTTAAGCCCTCGGAAAGTCTTCTGAAAAAACCTTTCTTTTCTCCCATAAAACCTCCTTGTTTTTCTCCCATTCCGGTTTTATTTTTCCAGCTCGTCTTCAATCAGGTTGACAGACACCAACGTGGAAACACCCTTTTCCTGCATGGTAATGCCGTACAGGATATCCGCAGCAGCCATCGTGCCGCGACGATGGGTAATTACAATGAACTGGGTATTCTTCGTCAGCTTATGCAGGTACTTTGCATACCGGCCTACGTTAGAATCATCCAGCGCCGCCTCAATTTCATCAAGCAGAGCAAACGGAGACGGTTTCAAATTCTGAATGGCAAATAACAGCGCAATGGCCGTTAACGCTTTTTCACCACCGGATAACTGCATCATGTTCTGCAGCTTCTTTCCCGGCGGCTGTGCAATAATACGGATGCCTGCCGTCAGCACATCTTCATCTTCCATCAGTTCAAGCGTACCCTGACCGCCACCGAACAGTTCACGGAATACCACGTCAAACTGTGCCTTAATGGCAGCAAATTTTTCTTCAAACTGCTTTCTCATACCCTGGTCTAATTCTTCGATAATTCCAATCAGGGTCTGTTCTGCTTCTACAAGGTCATCATGCTGTCCCTTTAAGAACTCGTATCTTGCGGATACTTCCTTGTATTCCTCAATCGCATTTACATTGACATCACCGAGTTTTCGGATTTCATCCTTAATCTCCGCAATCATCTTCTTAAGCTCTGCAAGGTTATCATAGATTTCCTTGCGAAGCTCTGTTGCCGCATGAGGGG
>JAZQJL010000074.1:0-10823 GCA_045541595.1 Lachnospiraceae bacterium
AGTCTTGTCTTCCTAAGACCGCTTGGCCTCCGACTTGTCGAGGATAAATACGCAAGTCGTGACCGCGCCGAGATAAGACCGCGTTGCGAAAAATACGTTACGGACTATAAAGTTTTCGCCGAAGAGATCAGAAAAATATAAATTTTAACATACAAAAGGAGACAAAAACCATGACAATTCTTCTTGATTCCATCGACAAAGTAAAGGCTTTTGTCAATGCAATCACAAAGTTTGATTCCGATTTCGACTTAATCTCCGGAAGATATGTGATCGATGCTAAGTCTATCATGGGTATTTTCAGCCTTGACTTATCCAAGCCAATCGAACTGAGCATCCATAATGATAATGCTGATGATATTCTCGCTACATTAGCACCATACATCGTAAAGTAATTTACATACGATGCGAAAAATCGGTTAAGGGAATAAGTTACAATGGGGAGGATACTTTCGTATCCTCCGTTTTGTTTTTATCCCTATTCTTTTGGGGCGTCCGCCCCAATATCTTTATCCTACCTGTACTACTTCTACCGTATCCAGGGCTTCCTTTATCATTTCTTCTATCTTTTCTTCCAGATGTGTCTCTGACTGCTCAATCACAGAAAGAATCGGATGGGTTACCGGATGCTTTGCCACAAAAATAGTGCAGCAGTCTTCATAAGGAAGAATGGATGTTTCATACGTCTTAATCTTTTCGGAAATTGTAACAATATCCTGCTTATCAAAGGCAATCAGCGGACGATATACCGGCAATGTGCAGACTGCATTGGTTGCCATTAAGCTCTGCATGGTCTGACTTGCCACCTGACCGATACTCTCACCGGTAACCAGGCCAAGGCACTTGCTGTCCTTTGCCAGTTTTTCCGCAATGCGCATCATGTAACGGCGCATAATAATGGTGAGCTGTTCATGCGGACACTGCTCATAAATGTATAACTGGATATCCGTAAAATTTACAATATTTAAGCGGATCGGGCCGGTATAAGCACTGATAATCTTTGCCAGATCCACCACCTTCTGCTTTGCTCTCTCACTGGTGTACGGCGGAGCATGAAAATAGGTTGCCTCCAGTGCAACACCACGTTTTGCAATCATATAGCCTGCCACCGGACTGTCAATACCGCCGGAAAGCAAAAGCATGCCCTTGCCGCCGGAGCCCACAGGCATGCCGCCCGGACCCGGAATAATATGGGAATAAATATAAGACTTGTTTCTGACTTCTACCCAGATACGTACCTTTGGATCATGCACGTCTACCTTGATGCCCTGGTCCATGAAGCGGTATAAAATGGACTCACCAAGCTTTCTGCACATTTCCGGGGAAGTAATCGGATAGCGCTTGTCCGCACGCTTTGCCTCCACCTTAAAGGTAAAGTTCTTATCCTGATAAAATTCATCCACATACTTTAACGCTTCGTCCGTGATAACGTCCCAGTCGGTGCTCTCTACTACCACAACAGGGCAGATGCCTGCCACACCGAATACCTTCTGTAACTCTTCGATGGTTTCGTCAAAATCATACTCATCCGGACAGGAAACAAAGATTCTTCCCTGCTCACGGGTTACTTCAAAAGCACCCAGCTTGTCCAGATGATACTGAATCTGGTCACGTAATATATTTTCAAACACATGGCGGTTCTTGCCCTTTAAACCGATTTCCGCATATTTAATCAAAAATGCTTTGTACATACTTAATTTACATCCTTTCTATTTTCTGAAAAACCGGCGCAGCTGCGGAAGCAGGGCTTCTACACAGTCTGCCGCATAGTCAATTTCTTCTTTGGTTGTTGTTGCGGAAAAGCTGAAGCGAAGCGTTGCATCCAGCAGTTCCTTTTTCACACCGATGGCAACCAAGGTGCCACTGATGTCCGGATGATTGGAGGAACATGCAGAACCCGAGGATACATACACACCCTTTTCCTCCAACGCATGAAGCAAAACTTCACTGCGGACACCTGCAAAGCTGACACTTAACACATGAGGTGCCGTGGCACGAATTCCTTCTTCCGGAATACCGTTGATGGTAACACCTTCCAACCCGGATAACCGGTCAGCCAAATGCTCCTTCAGTCCAAACAAATGCGTTCTGTTTGCTTCTAAGTTAGCATACATATCCATTGCCGCCTGACCGATACCCGCAATGGCCGGAACATTCTCCGTACCGGAGCGCATGCCCTTTTCCTGACCGCCACCGTGCAATATCGGCTTTATCTTTGTTTTATTTTTGATATATAAAAATCCGCTGCCCTTCGGACCATGAATTTTGTGACCACTAACACTAAGCAAATCGATGCCTTCCTTTGCCGGTTGGATTTTCATTTTACCGTAAGCCTGGATGGCATCCACATGGAACAGCACCTTGGGATTTTTCTCTTTAATTCGTTTCGCAATTTCTGCAATTGGTTCCACACAACCAATTTCGTTATTGACATACATGACAGAAACCAAAATAGTTTCGTTATTAACTGCATCCACCAGCTCCTCGATTTTCACCCGGCCTGCTTCATCTACCGGTGCAAAAGTCACCTTAAAGCCCAGCTCTTCTAAAAACAATAACGGCTGATACACCGATGCATGTTCAATTCTTGTAGTAATAATGTGGTTTCCGGCCCGTTTATTTGCCAGTGCCGTACCGATAAGTGCCATATTGTTGGACTCGGTACCGCCGGAAGTAAACACAATCTCTGCCGGTTCACACTTTAATGTTTCCGCAATCTTTTGTTTTGCTTCTTTGATATACTGCTCCGCATCCATTCCCTTTTTGTGCATGGAGGATGGATTACCAAAATCCGACAAAAACACCTGATTCATTTTTTCCATAACGGCATTGCTTACCCGGGTGGTAGCCGCGTTATCTAAATATGCTTCCATTTGTTCTTCTCCTTACATTTCCTCGTCTGCACACTCAATTTCATACATCAGAATGGATAATGAGGTAAAGCCCGCTGTTTCCGTCCGTAAAATCCGTTTCCCGAGGGAAACCGGAATAACGCCCTGCTCTTTGGCAAATTCCACTTCTGCTTCCTCAAAACCGCCTTCCGGTCCAATAAACACGGAAATTACCTGCTGCTTTGAAGCCTGTGCTACTGCTTTTTTTAAAGACTGCATGCCCTCTGCCATTTCATAGGGAATCAGGGCCATGCCTTCTGCAACCGCCTGCTTTATTGCTTCTTTAAAACTTATCACATGTCCCACTGCCGGGATAATCCCTCTGCCGGACTGCTTTGCGGCACTTTCTGCAATGGCCTGCCAGCGTTCCAGCTTTTTAGCCTCTTTTTTATCATCCTCTAGCTTAACAATGCAGCGTTTTGTCATCACAGGAATAATCTCTACAGCACCAAGTTCCACTGCCTTTTGGATGATAAGTTCCATTTTATCTTTCTTTGGAAGTCCCTGATACAGCTTTAAACGCACCGGAAGCTCTGTAGAGGCCTTTTCTGCCTTTTGTATGGAGAGCAACACCTCTCCTGCAGGAAACTCCGAGATTACACACGTATATTCCGTCCCGTTGCCGTCGCATACCATCAGTTCTTCTCCCGGTTTCATCCGGAGAACATTTTTAATATGATTGACATCCGAACCGGTAATTATAATTTGCTTTTCTGTTACATTTCCTGCTTCGCAATAAAAACAATGCATGTTATTTTTCCTCTTCTTCCTGATGAATCCGTGGAAGATTCCACTTATAATGTGCTGCTAAAACACGGATGACAAACACCACCGCTGCTCCGATTAGCATAGCCGGCAGTTCACCAAACCACGTTCCCACCAGTACACAGACAATCGCCCCAATTATGGAAGCGCTGGCATATACATGCTTTACAAAAATGTACGGCATGTCACCTGCCATGATGTCACGAAGGACACCGCCGCCTACACCGGTAAGCACGCCGACAAAAATCTGCAAAAAGCCGGTGGTTTCATAGCCTATATTTACTGCAGCAGTTACACCGACCACCGTAAAGAGGCCAAGTCCCAAGGAGTCAAAAACCATCATCAGCTTATCGTAAATTTCGTAAAAACGGCTTCTTTTCCATTTTCCCTGAAAGAAATACATACTGCAAAACACAAGTATGGAAAAGACGATAGCCAGTAAAGCATACGTTGGGTTTTGAAACATTACCGGCGGCGTCACACCTAAAATCAGATCACGGATCATACCTCCGCCCACCGCAGTGGTCATACCCAAAACACAAACTCCAAGCAGGTCCATCTGTTTTTTGATTCCTACCATGGCGCCAGAAGACGCAAAGGCAATAGTTCCGGTGATTTCCAGCACAAACATATATTTTTCTAACATGTTATCTGTCCTTCATTCTTGCTTCGATATCTTCTACGGTACGCACAATGTCCTCAGAAAGTACCACGCAGCCGTCCTCGGTAATTAATAAATCATCCTCAATACGGATACCGATTTCTTCCTCATCGATATAAAGTCCCGGTTCATCTGTAATAATCATTCCCGGCTCTAACTTTGCTTTTTCCGGAACGGTTACATCATGTACATCGATGCCCAAATGGTGCGACACGCCATGCATGTAGTACTTGCCCACTTCCTCTTCCTTTTCGATGAGACCAAGCTCCATTAAGCCCTGGGCCAATACACTCTTACAGTGGTCATTTAAATCCTTTAAGGTCACACCCGGCTTTGCCATCTCTGCCACGGAACGGTTTGCCTTAAGCACAATGTTGTAAAACTGTTTCTGGCGGTCCGTAAATTTGCCGCTTACCGGATAAGTTCTGGTAATGTCCGCATTGTATCCTTTTACTCTTGCCCCCAGGTCTAATAAAATCAGCGTATTTTCTTTGCATACATCCTGATTGGTTTCATAATGGAGCATGGTGCCGTTGATACCGGAACCGGCGATGGTAGGAAATGCCATGCCGTCTGCCCCAAGAGACTTCACTTTGTACTCAAATTCAGCCTGCACCTGGTATTCCTTCATGCCAGGCTTCAGTGTTTTCAGCACATGATTTAACGCTTCTTCCGTTACTTTAACCGCCTCTTTGGTTGCTTCTATTTCATCCGCATCCTTATTCATGCGGAGCGCTGCCACCATCGGATAAATATTGTCAACAGCAGTGCCCGGATAGCCCGCAGCAAATTCCTGCGCCTTTACCACGTTATAATCCGGCAAGTCACTTCTCTGGTGACGGTACGTGTCAAAATAAACCTTCTTCGGAAGCTTACGGTTCATAATTCTGTCCAGAGTGGACTGCAGATTATCGATAAAATAAATGTTTTCTATGCCGCTTATTTCTTTTGCTTCTTCCTTTGTCATCTTCTTGCCCACCCAGCGTTCCACGGACGGATCAATCGGCTCAATAAATAAAAATTCCTCCTGTTTGTCTCCGCACTTATCGATAATCAGGGCCATGTTTTCCCTGCGGATACCGGTAAGATAAAAAAACTGGCGGTTTGCTTCAAAATGCTGGTAAGCGTCGGCACTGATATGCACTGACTCCCCGGAGTACAGTACAAGAATACTCTTTTCCTCCATCTGACCAAATACTTTTTCTCTTCTCTCTCTATAATTCATGGATTTGCTCCTTTACATTTATTCTACCACTGTAGACCATACTAATTTCCTGCTATTGCTTTCTTGCCACATAGGAGAACCAGTCTCCCATCTGTGTTACTTCCACAATTTCAAAACCGTTGGCAAGCAGTGCTTCTTTTACTGCCTCTGCCTTTAAGTAAATAATTCCGGAACTGATAAACAGTGCTCCCGGCTTCATAAATTCCTCCGCCACCTCTGCCAGAGGAATAATAACATCCGCCAAAATATTGGCTACCACCACGTCATAGTCATTGCCAAGAATCACTCTGGATTCCGGTTCTGAAAGAACATTGCTGAGGTAATAGCCGCAACCCTTTTGGGCCATTTCAAACACCGTATAATCGTTATCCTCATCCAGTCCCGGTTTAGTTAAGGCCGTTGCAGCACATAAACCATTCTGACAGGCATTTTCGCCGGAAACATTAATCGCATTCTCATCAATGTCTGTGCCCATAACAAAAGATGCTCCCAGCTTTCTTGCAACAATGGACAAAATACCGCTGCCGCATCCAAGGTCTAACACCTTGTCACCGTTTTTAACGTACTTTTTTAAGTTTAAAATGCAAAGTTTGGTGGTTTCATGGGAACCGGTACCAAAAGCGGTACCCGGGTCAATTTCAATTACCATATCGTTCTCACCGGATTCCTCCAGCGTTTCCCAGGTCGGTTTAATTACGATGGTATCATCCACACGAAACGGCTTAAAAAATGCTTTCCAGTTGTTAATCCAGTCCACGTCCTCCGTTTCGGAAACCGTAAAGTTTTTTGCACCGGTATCCACAAAAGTGTCCAGTTCATTTAGGCCGGCTTTTATTTCAGCCAGTTTGGCATCAATATTTTCATCTTCGTCCAGATAAAAATTTACGGTTGCCTTGCCCTCATCCGGCGGAAGTTCCGGCAAAAAGTCGATGAACATCCTCTTTCTGTCTTCTTCGGAAATTTGCACGTTATCTTCAATTTCGATGCCGTCGATGCCCAGCTCGTTTAGCAAATCGCTGACTAAGTCCACTGCCTCCGTTGTTGTTTCCAATGCAATTTTTTTCCACTTCATGGTACAAAACCCTCTCTTTTTTACTTATCTTAAAAACGCAAAGATGCAGACTGGCATATTTTTCATACGCCACTCTGCTCTTTATTGCTTATTTATCATCATCTACCAGGTTGTCGAAGAATTCTTTGACCTTCTTCATTCCCTTTTTCTCCGACTTCTTTTCCGTACCGGAAGCACTATTACCGTTCATAACCTCATCTAAATGTCGGATGGCTTCTTTCTGCTCGCCGGTGAGCTTGGTTGGCACCTGCACCACCAGCGTTACATAATGGTCACCGCGTACATCCTTATTACGTAGGGACGGAACGCCCTTGCCGCGAAGACGGACTCTGGTGCCGGTCTGGGTACCCGGAGCCACATTATACATTACATCACCGTCTACGGTGCTGATTCTTATATCTCCACCCAGGGCCGCCGTGGTAAACGGAAGCGGCGCGTTGGAGAAAATATCCGTATCCTGACGTTGGAAGGTTGGGTGCGTACTTACTGCCACTTCTACCAGTAAATCACCCCGTTCGCCGCCACGTTCGCCCGGCTCACCCTTACCGCGGATGCGGATGCTTTGGCCATGGTCAATACCGGCAGGAATGGATACCTGAATCTTTTTTCTGACCGTCTGGTAACCTGCACCGCGACAGTCACTGCACTTATCCTTTACAATCTTACCGGTACCGCGACAGTCAGGGCAGGCCTGTAATGTCTGGGACATACCGAATAAGGTCTGGGTTGTATACATAACCTGGCCACGGCCACCACACTTACTACAGGTTTCCGGTGTAGTTCCCGGCTTTGCACCGGAACCGTGACAGGTATTACATTCTTCTTTAAGGTTTAAGTCCAGTTCCTTTTCTGTGCCGAATACAGCCTCATCAAAGGTAATACGGATACCCGCACGGGTGTTGGCACCCTTTACCGGACCGTTGTTTGAGCGGCGTCTGCTGCCGCCACCGAATAAATCGCCGAAAATATCGCCGAAGCTGCCAAACAGATCGCTCATGTCGCCGGAGAAGTCAAATCCTCCGCCACCCATTCCGCCCTGTTCAAAGGCTGCATGACCAAACTGGTCGTACTGACGGCGCTTATCCGCATCACTAAGTACTGCATAGGCTTCTGCCGCTTCCTTAAACTTAGCTTCTGCCTCTTTATCTCCCGGGTTGGCATCCGGATGATACTTCTTTGCCACTTTACGATATGCACTTTTTATTTCCGATTCAGAGGCACCTTTGGCAATTCCAAGGACCTCATAATAATCTCTTTTACTCTCTGCCATGATTATCACCTACAATGTAATAGAATGACATCTGCGGCCTTTGCCACAGATGCCATTACTATTTATACCATACTCACTAACGAATTGCAAGAACCCGTTCTGCGTGATTTATACTTCTCTGTAGTCGCCGTCTACCACATCATCCTGATAGGAGGACTGACCACCCATATCAGCACCGCCGTTAAAGCCTGCACCCATGTCAGGACCTGCGCCCTGGGCACCCTGTGCCTGCTCATAAACCTTCTGGAATAACGCCTGGGCACTTGTCATAAGCTTTTCCTTGGCAGCCTTGATGTCAGCAACTTCACCCTCGGACATAACCTCAGGATTTGTCTTTTCGATGAGTTCCTTTAAGTGAGCAAGGTCCGCTTCTACTGCTGCCTTGTCATCTGCGGAAATCTTATCACCAACCTCGGAAAGTGCCTTCTCTGTCTGGAATACCATGGAGTCCGCGTCATTTCTTGTTTCTACAGCTTCCTTACGCTTCTTATCCTGAGCTTCGTACTCAGCAGCTTCCTTTACTGCCTTTTCGATATCTGCGTCGGAAAGATTGGAGCCTGCAGTGATGGTGATGTGCTGTTCTCTTCCTGTTCCAAGATCCTTAGCGGATACATTTACGATACCGTTTGCATCGATATCGAAAGTAACCTCGATCTGTGGAACACCTCTTCTTGCTGGCGGAATACCATCCAGACGGAATTGTCCGAGAGACTTGTTATCTCTGGCAAACTGACGCTCACCCTGTACAACGTTGATGTCTACTGCACTCTGGTTGTCAGCTGCTGTGGAGAAAATCTGGCTCTTCTTGGTTGGAATGGTTGTATTTCTTTCAATCAGTCTGGTTGCCACACCACCCATGGTCTCAATGGACAGGGAAAGCGGAGTAACATCCAAAAGAAGGATGTCGCCTGCACCTGCATCGCCGGCAAGCTTACCACCCTGAATAGAAGCACCAAGTGCTACACATTCGTCCGGATTTAAGGTCTTGCTTGGCTCATGGCCGGTTAACTGCTTTACTTTATCCTGTACCGCAGGGATTCTTGTGGAACCACCTACTAATAATACCTTGGAAAGCTCGGATGCGGAAATGCCTGCATCTCTTAATGCGTTCTGAACAGGAGTTGCTGTTCTTTCTACTAAGTCGTGGGTTAATTCATCAAACTTAGCACGGGTTAAGTTCATGTCGAAGTGCTTTGGACCCTCAGCAGTAGCTGTGATGAAAGGAAGGTTGATGTTGGTTGTGGTCTGGGAAGAAAGTTCCTTCTTTGCCTTTTCTGCTGCTTCCTTTAATCTCTGCATAGCCATCTTATCCATGGATAAGTCTACGCCTTCTGCCTTCTTAAACTCATCTACGAAGTAACGGGTTACTCTTTCGTCGAAGTCGTCACCACCAAGGCGGTTATCACCGGAGGTTGCAAGTACTTCGATAACGCCGTCACCGATTTCAATTACGGATACGTCGAAGGTACCTCCACCTAAGTCGTAAACCATAATTTTCTGCTCTTTTTCGTTATCAAGACCGTAAGCAAGCGCTGCTGCTGTAGGCTCGTTGATAATTCTCTTAACGTCAAGACCTGCGATACGGCCTGCGTCCTTGGTTGCCTGTCTCTGGGAGTCATTGAAGTAAGCAGGAACTGTAATAACAGCCTCTGTTACAGTCTCGCCAAGATAGCTTTCTGCATCTGCCTTTAACTTCTGCAGAATCATTGCGGAAATTTCCTGTGGGGAGAACTTCTTGTCATCAATTGTGATGCGGAAGTCTGTACCCATATGTCTCTTGATGGAAGCAATTGTCTTGTCAGCGTTTGTAACAGCCTGACGCTTTGCAGCCTCACCTACAATACGCTCACCAGTCTTTGTGAATGCAACAACGGAAGGTGTTGTTCTTGCGCCTTCAGTATTTGCGATAACTACCGGCTTGCCGCCTTCCATAACGGCAACGCAGGAGTTGGTTGTACCTAAGTCAATACCAATAATCTTACCCATGTTTTAATCTCCTTTCTATATTTGAAAACTTAGTTAGCCACTTTTACCATAGAATGTCTTACGACACTCTCTTTATACATATAGCCCTTCTGAAACTCTTCGACTACGATGTTTTCACCAGCTTCTTCATCCTCTACATGCATTACTGCATTGTGGAAGTCCGGATTGAACTCGTTGCCCACAGCTTCGATTGGCTTTACGCCCGCCTGCTCAAGCACTGTCATAAAGTGCTTATATACCTTTTCCATACCCTGGGCGAAAGCATCTGTTTCCAACACTCCCTGGGATACGGTTGCAAGGCCTCGTTCCATGTTATCAATGACCGGAAGGATTCTTTCTACGATATCCTTGGCTCCGATCTCGAACATCTGGGATTTTTCCCGTTCGGAACGTTTTCTGAAATTGTCGAATTCCGCCATCTGACGCATCAGTCTGTCGTTTAATTCTTCAATTTTTTCATCCTTTTTGTCTTTCTTTTCTTTCTTTTTGAAGAAGCCTTTCTTTTCGGAAGACTCTTCTTCCTCAACCGCTTCTGCTTCGGAAGCCTCTTCGTTTTCTACTACTTCTGCCGCTTCCTGCACGTCTTCTGCCATTTCTGTTTCTGCTGCAGTTTCCACTGTTTCTTCCGCAGCTTCATTAACTGCATCTTTCTTTACCTGGTTTTCTAAATCTTTGGCGTTCACTTTCTCACGTCCTCTTTCTATTTCTTATATATTTCGTCCAGCTGGGTACGGATTGTTTTTAAAGTAGATACTACTTTTTCATAATCCATTCGTTTTGGTCCGACAATACCTATCTTTCCATAAACACCATCTGTTAATTCATAGGTTGCTGTAACTACGGAGCAGTCTTTCATAGATTCCACCGTAGTTTCGTTTCCGATGTATACCTGAATTTCATTGGAATCACCGGCTTCTTTTTTCATCAGCTCTGTGATTTCTTTTTTTTCTTCCAAC
>JAZQJL010000075.1:0-2205 GCA_045541595.1 Lachnospiraceae bacterium
TATTGATGCAATTGAGGCGGCTTTGTATCCGTCTGATACCAATTATTATTATTTCTTGCACGATAATTCAGGCAAGATAGGCGCCCTGAAAAATATCCTCCGGGGTGTTAATCAAATGAAGTAACCCCTTTGCACCTAATGTCGCCGCCAGGGTGAGCACAACCGTAAAGCCCAAGGCCAATTCTACGGCAGCTGCCACCGCCCTTTTCATACCACGGTTATCCCCGGCGCCAAACCGTTGGGCCACCAAAACCGCAAATCCGCTGGTAATACCTGAGGCAAAACCGAGAACCAGGAAATTAAGCGGTCCTGTGGTTCCCACCGCGGCCAGTGCCTGGGTACCCAGAATTTTACCAACGATAATGGTGTCTACCATGCTGTAAAACTGCTGAAATATATTACCTAATAACAGGGGAACGGAAAACCATAAAATCAGCTTAAACGGTTCTCCCTTTGTCATGTCTTTTCCGCCCTGTGTACGCGCTTTAACTTTCTCTCTTCTTTCTTTCATGTCATCCTCTATTTCCGGAAATGTTACATCTTTCCTATATGAACCTTTTCATTTTCTTATTGCCAACATCATTTCATACCACGATTCTCAAAAAAAATCAATGTTTTTTTTGATTTTTTTTGAAAGCTGTGGTACACTCTTTCTTAGCGCATCTGTAATTATGAAAAAATATGGAAAGAATCCAACAAACAAGGAGCTTATTTTGAGTACGATTGCTGATAACATAAAACAGTTCCGGGTCTATGTCCAGGAGCATATCCGCGGCACCTTCCTTGGTGACGGTATTGTCAATTTTCTGAAGTTGCTGGGAGTCAATGATGTTTTGACACGTATTATTTACTCCCAGGACCGCAAACACCCCACCCAGGGAATGCAAAATGCCAAGAAGTATTTTGCGGAGCATCAAAAGGAAGTGGAAGCCGTTGCTTCCCTACTGGCAGATGACTTGTCAAGAGACGTATATTACCGTGCCATCACTTACCGTAAAACCCACAATCCAAAGGATTTGCCGCCTTACTCCAAGCAGGACCAGTATTTTGTGAAAGATATTGTTCCTCTTTCCGAAAGTGAAGTCTTTGTGGACTGCGGAGCCTATGACGGAGATACCTTAAAGGAATTTATCAAAGTAACCAAAGGTCGCTATCAGAGCATTGTCTGCTTTGAACCGGTGGAAGAATATCACAAGCGTCTGGAACGCCGGGGCAAAGGCAAAGGTGTTACTGCCATCCGTGCCGGTGTGTATAAAAAAACCACAACCCTGCAGTTTAATGCAGAGGAGGGAAAAGGTTCCTCCATTTCCTCCACTCTGGATGAGCATACCATCACCATTCCGGTCCGTGCCATTGACGACACCCCGGAATGCCAAAATGCTACTTTTATAAAAATGGATGTAGAAGGTTCCGAGCTGGATGCACTGCTGGGGGCCAAGCAAACCATTCTTAAAAACAAACCGAAGCTGGCCATTTGCATCTACCACATGCATAAGGATTTTGTCCAGATTCCGACCTGGATTCACAAACTGGTACCGGACTATCAATTGTACATACGGCATCATTCCTTTTCCGTAAACGAAACGGTATTGTATGCCATTCCAGCAAAAACAGTCAAATAACGCAAAAATTCCCGGAATTACTTCCGGGAATTTTTTTATGCTATGTAACTTATTTTTAGTTATTGATGAACTTGTCTTCTTCGTTGTTCCAGCTGTAAAGAGCACGGATTTCTTCGCCCACCTTTTCGGACGGATGCTCAGCAGCCAGCTTTCTCATAGCCTTGAAGTGAACCTGACGGCCTGCAGGAGACATATCTAATAAGAATTCCTTAGCGAAGGTACCATCCTGAATGTCGGACAGAATCTTCTTCATGGACTTCTTGGTTTCTTCTGTGATAATCTTAGGACCTGTGATGTAGTCACCGTATTCTGCAGTGTTGGAGATGGAGTATCTCATGCCTGCGAAACCGGACTGATAAATTAAGTCTACGATAAGCTTCATCTCGTGGATACACTCGAAGTAAGCGTTTCTCTCGTCGTAACCTGCTTCTACCAGTGTTTCAAAACCTGCCTGCATAAGTGCACATACACCGCCGCAAAGAACAGCCTGCTCACCGAAGAGGTCTGTTTCTGTTTCTGTTCTGAAGTTTGTTTCAAGAACAAGTCGGATCGTAGCCATGTCGTTCTGTGAGCCAAGGAGTTG
>JAZQJL010000076.1:0-7017 GCA_045541595.1 Lachnospiraceae bacterium
TGAAGGATCACAAGCGTCCCGACGGCCGTGCCATCGACCAGATCCGTCCTCTGGCTGCAGAAGTAGATCTGTTCCCCAGAACCCACGGTTCCGCGATGTTTACTCGTGGACAGACCCAGATCTGCACCATTACCACTCTGGCACCTCTTTCCGAGGCACAGAGATTAGACGGTCTTGACGAGTTTGAGACTTCCAAGAGATATATGCACCACTATAACTTCCCTGCATACTCTGTAGGTGAAACAAAGGTTTCCAGAGGGCCTGGCCGTCGTGAAATCGGACACGGTGCATTAGCTGAGAGAGCATTAATTCCGGTTCTTCCAAGCGAGGAGGAATTCCCATATGCAATCCGTACCGTATCCGAGACTTTTGAGTCCAACGGTTCCACATCCATGGCTTCCACTTGTGCATCTTGTATGTCCCTGATGGCGGCAGGTGTTCCAATCAAGAAGATGGTTGCCGGTATTTCCTGTGGTCTCGTAACAGGCGAAACAGATGATGATTACATCCTCTTAACCGATATCCAGGGTCTGGAAGACTTCTTCGGCGATATGGACTTTAAGGTAACCGGTACAGAAGACGGTATCACTGCAATCCAGATGGATATTAAGATTCACGGCTTAACAAGACCTATCGAAGAAGGTGCTATTGCAAGATGTCGTGAAGCCAGAATGTTCATTATGGATACCTGCATGAAGCCGGCTATTTCCGAGCCAAGACCGGAAGTTGGACCTTATGCTCCAAAGATTATTCAGATTCAGATTGACCCATCTAAGATTGGTGAGGTTGTTGGTCAGAGAGGTAAGACCATCAATGCTATCATCGAGCAGACCGGTGTTAAGATTGATATTACTGATGACGGCGCAGTTTCCGTATGCGGTACCGACGCTGCACAGATGGATAAGGCTGTTAAGTTAATTCAGATTATTGTAACTGATTTTGAAGAAGGTCAGGTATTAGAGGGCAAGGTAGTAAGCATTAAGGAATTTGGTGCTTTCCTTGAGTTCGCTCCTGGTAAGGAAGCTATGGTTCATATTTCCAAGGTTTCCAAGGAAAGAATTGACCGTGTAGAAGATGTACTCACCTTAGGTGATGTTGTTAAGGCAGTTTGCCTTGGCAAGGACAAAATGGGAAGAGTAAGCTTCAGCATTAAAGACGTAAAATAATATGTCGTAACGATTCAGTACCTTCATGGTTACGTTGAGTCTTATTGAGGGACTGTTGTAAAGATTTGCAACAGTCCCTTTGATTTTTCGTGCATCCGCCGACAACTGGTTTGCACACAAATAAGAGGTTAAACATGATAAAAACGTTAGAGTTGGAAAATGGAATCAGGGTTGTATTGGAGCCTATGAGTCATCTCAGAACGGTATCCTTTGGGGTATGGGTAAAGGTAGGGTCCGTGAATGAAACAGAGGAGAATAACGGCATTTCCCATGTAATCGAACATTGTCTGTTTAAGGGCACGAAGACCCGATCCGCAAAGCAGCTGGCAGATGAAATTTCCGCTATTGGTGACCAGTTAAATGCCTTTACCGGAAAGGAATGTACAGCATTTTACGGAGTGACCTTAACGGAATATCTGCCGAGAATGATGGAACTTGTGGGCGATATGCTGCAAAACTCCACTTTTGAGGAGGAACCGCTTCAGAAGGAACTGGGGGTTATTTTAGAAGAAATTGATATGTACGACGATTCACCGGAGGATCTGGTGCACGAGCTGCTTCAGAAAAACGTCTGGAAGAATCATGCATTAGGATATATTATTTCCGGTGAAAAAGCGATCGTTTCGGGAATGACCAGAGAGCAGATTACGGACTATATGAAGCTTCACTATTGCGGAAGCAATATGGTAATTTCCATTGCCGGAAATTACAACGAGCAGGAAGTGTTGGAAGATTTAAAGCGGTATTTTGAGGCAATTCCAAAGCTTGGTACAGGAAACAATGCCAATACGGATGCCAACACAGTACCGCAGTTTCACAGGTGTCTTTGCGAACGAAAAAAAGATGTGGAGCAATTGTATATGAATCTGGCCTTCCCGACAATGGATGAGCGGAAGGAAGAGCGGCACGTCCAGATTATGGCAAATGCCCTGCTTGGCGGCAGTAACAACTCAAGGCTCTTTCAGCAGGTAAGGGAAGAGCTGGGGCTGGCGTATTCCGTATATTCTTACTCCAGTTTGTACCGGTACGCAGGATTATTTCACATTGATGTTATCGTCAATCCGTCCAATGCCATGACGGTATATGAGAAGCTGGAAGAAATCCTAAAGGATTTTTCAGTCAATGCAATTAAGAAATCAGAACTGGAGAGTTTGTATACCCAGCTTCGTATTGAGATGATTATGGGAAGTGAAAGTGCCAGAAACCGTATGGAGCGCAACGCTAAGGCACTTTTAATGCATGAAAGAATCGTTCCTTTGGAAGAAACACTGGAGAAGTTATCCAAGGTTTCCGCAGAGGATATCAGAGTATTCGGTGAGCAGTATTTAGATGTATCAAAGGCCGGAATCTGCCTGGTGGGTGACATTGGAAAAGAGGCCGGAAATGTAAAGAAAAAATGGTGTTAAAGTAGCGTAAATACAGTGAAATTTGCTTGACGATAAGGGGTTCATACTTTACAATAATAATAAAATGAAGTTAGTATGGGGAAGTGTTACACTTCTCCAAAAACTGCTTTACATGGAGAAAACAGGAGGATCTGATTTATGAGAAAAAATACAATGTGTGTCCAGGGCGGATACGAACCAAAAAATGGTGAACCAAGAGTAACTCCGATTTGCCAGAGTACAACCTATAAATATGACAGTAGTGAAACCGTTGGTAAGCTGTTCGACTTAGAAGAAAATGGTTTTTTCTATACCAGAATTGCTAACCCTACGGTAGATGTGGTAGAAAAGAAGATTGCTATGTTAGAAGGCGGCATTGGTGCTATGTGTACCTCTTCCGGCCAGGCGGCTTCCCTGATTTCCGTAATGAATATCTGTGAAGCAGGCGACCATATGATTTCCACAGCAGCGATTTACGGCGGCACAATGAATCTGTTTTCCGTTACCTTTAAAAAGTTTGGTATTGATGTAACCTTTGTGGATCCGGACATTTCCGCAGAGGATTTACAGAAGGAAATTAAGGAGAATACAAAGCTGATTTTCTCGGAAACGTTATCCAATCCGTCCTTGGTGGTTTGCGATATCGAAAAGTTTGCTACAGTTGCTCACAAAAACGGTATTCCGCTTATTGTAGATAATACCTTTGCTACACCTATGTTATGCCGTCCGTTTGAATTCGGCGCGGATATTGTGGTGCATTCCACATCCAAATACCTGGACGGACATGCTACGGCTCTTGGCGGTGTTATTGTTGACAGCGGTAATTTTAATTGGGATAACGGTAAATTCCCTGGCCTTTCCACACCGGATGAATCCTATCACGGTATGGTATATACCAGAGATTGCGGCAAAGCAGCCTACATAACCAAGGCAAGAGTTCAGTTAATGAGAGACTTGGGCTCTACACCGGCTCCGCAAAATGCATTTTATTTAAATCTTGGTTTAGAAACATTGCATCTTCGTATGGAGCGTCACAGTGCCAATGCATTAGCGGTAGCAAAATGGTTAGAGCAGAACGAAAATGTATCCTGGGTAAATTATCCGGGCTTAGAAGGTAACAAGTACAAGGCTTTGGCAGAAAAATACATGCCAAACGGCACCAGCGGTGTTATTTCCTTTGGTGTGAAGGGCGGAAGAGAGGCTGCCATGAAGTTTATGGACAGTGTGAAACTGGCTGCAATTGTGGTTCATGTTGCAGATGCCAGAACAAGCGTATTGCATCCGGCCAGCACAACCCATCGTCAGCTTACCGACGAACAGCTGGTTGCAGCCGGTGTCGGTGCTGATTTAGTAAGAATGTCCATCGGTATTGAAGACATTGACGATATCATCGAAGATTTAGAGCAGGCATTTGCACGCATTAAATAAAACAGGGATGTACATACGTAGGAAGCATAAAACAGGGACGGAACCCGGGAGGAAGACATGATAAGAACAGGTTATGGAATTGTATGCTTTGTTATTGCAATTTTGTGCCTTGGTATGGCGTCAAAATGTTTTAAGAAGCAGGAAAAAATGGCAAAAGTAACGGGAGCGGTATGTCTGTCCGGAGCTTTTTTGGTGTTTTTTAATTCCTTAACCTTGCTCTTTAACCAACCGCTGTTTTGCTCTGTAGCACTAAGCTGCATGCTGGTCTGTGCGGATTTGTTTTTATATTTTGTATTGACATATACAATGGATTTAACCGAAGTAAGACCATTACATAAAATATGTAAAATTGTTCTATGGTGTTTTATTTTACTGGATTCTGTAGTTATTCTTGGCAATCCGTGGACCAATGTTGTACTGGACTATGCCCAGAAACAATTTTTTGAAGAAACATTTTTTGTGATTGTTCCAAAGCTTTGGTATTATGTTCACTGCGTATATATTTATGCGTCCACTGTAATAGTAATTATACTGCTTATCAGAAAATGTGCCCGGGTACCGTTAGCATACGCCGGAAGATATTTAATGGAATTAACGGTAGTATTAAGTGTGGTTGCAGTAAATCTGCTGTATCTTATCGTGTGGATTCCAATGGATGTATCCTGTGTTTTATACGGATGGGCAGCCTATGCCATGTATCAGAGCGCGTTAAATTACAGACCGCGGTTTCTCCGGAAAGAAGCAAGATATTTAATGACAAATACATTGCAGGAACCAATGGTACTGTTTGATATCAGTGACCGTCTGGCCGATTTTAATGCAGAAGCGGCAGAAAAATTCCACCTGTCGGAAGCTGATTTATGTAACATGACCCGGGAGTATTTTGAAACCGGTATCTTAAAACTGGAATATGAAAAGGATATTACACAAAATATTAACCGTGAGGTTGTGTTACAAACGGAGTATGCAGATATTTCGTATCAGTTAACGCTTAAGCAATTATATTCCAAGCGCTCTCACAACATGGGAATTGTTTATGCCTTCCAGGATGTTTCGGAGCAAAAGATGATGTATAATGCCTTGGAAAATATGGCAGCATATGATTCACTGACGGGATTCTACAGTAATAGAATGTTTGCAAATAAGCTGGAAGAATGGGATAAGATACCAAAACAATATATTGTGGCTATATGTAATTTAGGAGGATTAAAATTACTGAATTCCTTCTATGAGCGTAAAGTCGGAAGCAGTATAATTCAGATTATGTCGGAAGAACTTCGTGAAGTCCTTCCGGAGGATTCCCTGATTTGCTATTCGGATGACGATTGTACGGTAATTGTGGCTAAGGATATTACGGAAGAACAAATGAATCTGTATTTGTCCAATGCGGCCAGAAAGTTAAAGAAGAGAGGTCCGGAAAACATACCGATTTTCTTAAATTACGGTGTGGCCCGCAGAGAAAATACGGCGGTATCTGTGGAAGAGTATATCAAATATGCGGTTATGGATATGCTGATCAAAAAAGGCAAAGATGGGTCAGAACAGAAAAAACAAATGACTCAGGCACTGACGGAAATCTATTTTAAAAACGAATATGAGTCGTCAGAACATGTCAACCGTATAAAAAAACTGGCAGAATGTTTGGCTGAAAAGCTGGATTTAAGCACAGAGGAGAAAGAAAAACTGAGTCTTCTCTGCGATTATCATGATATCGGACGTGTAAAGACAAGAGAAGAGGTTTGGAGCCGCGCAGCAGTCATTACGCGGGATGAATTGGATATTATAAAACTTCATTCCATTACCGGATATCAGATTGTGTCGCAGATGGAGTTAGAGCATGATATTTCGGATTTAATATTATACCATCATGAAAATTATGACGGCAGCGGTTATCCCTACGGGCTTTCCGGAGAGGAGATTCCGTTGTTGTCAAGAATCCTTGCGATAGTGGATTCCTATGATGTTATGATAAATAATCAGTTGTATAAAGAAGCTGTTTCAGAAGAAACTGCTTTAGACGAATTGAAAAAGTATGCCGGAAGTCAGTTTGATCCGGCGTTGGTAAATTTATTTGAAGAGTGTCTGAAAGAGAGAAAATAAAGGGAAGGTTTGTGTAAAATGGCAACAAAGAAAACATCCAAAACCGGTACACAAAAAAGCGGAGCAGCAAAGACAACCGGCGCAAAGAAATCCCGAACCGGGACAACTAATACAAAACAGACAAAGAAAACCACTACCAGAAATGCACCAAGGACAAAGTCTGCGAAAACTGCTTCTTCCGAAAAAACGGAATTGGTACCGGAACTTAGCAATGAACTGGTTCTTTTAATAACACTTGTAATTTCATTGTTATTGTTTTTAAGTAATTTCAGTCTGAGCGGTAAAGTCGGAGAAGTAATTAATCAATTTACCTTTGGTGTATTCGGCATACTGGCATATTTGATTCCTTTCTTTTTATTCTTTGGAATTGCATTTTATCTGGCAAACAAAAAAGAGAATAAACGCTATATTGTAAAGTTGGTGTTCTCTATAGGATTATTCACCGTGATTGCTGCACTGATTCAGTTGGTGTTTGGAGAAACGACAGCTGTAGAATTGCTGGATTACTACAAGATTTGTGCAGAGAATAAATCCGGCGGTGGTCTGCTGGGCGGTGCTTTATGTTGGTTTCTGATTCCTCTGTTTGGAAAGGTCGGAAGCTATGTGATTCTTATTGCGCTGGCTATCCTTTGCATTATGATTCTCACCGGAAAGGCACTGTTTGCGTTACTGGCGGAAATCAGCGGAAAAGAAATGGAAAAACAGAAAGAATTACATAAAATCCGGGCCGAAGAGCGTATGGTCTTAAAAGAAGAACAGCGTATTCTGCGGGAAGAACAGCTGATACAGCGGGAAGAACAGCTCCGAATCATAAAAGAGGAACAGGAGAAAAACCGTATCAGCAGAGCCCAAAGCTTCTTGCTTCCTTCGGAAGAAGTGTCAAAGACAGAAAGTACAAAACCGGAGCTAAAGCGTAATTTCTTTGGTGGTTTTTCCAA
>JAZQJL010000077.1:0-13744 GCA_045541595.1 Lachnospiraceae bacterium
ATTTACAAATGATTTCTTTTATGATATTATGTAATGGTTGGTGTGGTTAAACGCCAAACAGCCGTCACTCAGAACACGGGGTTACTCCTGGAAAACAAACCGGTTCTTAGTTTTGGGCGATATTATAAAAACAGGAGGTAATTATCATGATTAGCAAGGAAAAGAAGCAGGAAATCATTGCAGCTTACGGAAGAACAGCTAATGACACTGGTTCCCCAGAGGTACAGATTGCTCTTTTAACAGAGAGAATCAACGAATTAACTGAGCACCTTAAGAGCAACCAGAAGGATCATCATTCCAGACGTGGTCTCCTTAAGATGGTAGGTCAGAGACGTGGCTTACTTGCATACCTTAAGAAGACAGATCTTGAAGGATATCGTAAGTTAATCGAAAGATTAGGCTTAAGAAAGTAGTTAGCAGTACAAATAATTTAAGAAAAACCCACAAACACAAACACATTCAGAGCAGGTCAATCAGATCTGCTCTTTTTGTTCTGTTATTTTTTAATTGAACATTATATGGAAGTGTGTTAAAATTACATATATATGATTACGATAAGAAAAAACAGGAGAATTCTATGGAATATGTAGTAAAAGGGCAGGTTTTTGATGAAGAGCGTGCCTTGTATAATATTAAAAATACAGAAGTATCAGATTGTACGTTCGCGGGTCCTGCGGATGGAGAATCCGTGTTGAAAGAAACCAGAAATGTTTTGGTAAATAATTGTGATTTTTCTCTGCGTTACCCACTTTGGCATGCCAGAGGATTTGAACTAGATCATGTGAATATGGATGAACTGACCAGAGCCGCCATTTGGTATTCCTATGACGGTGTCATCAAAAATACAAAAATGGACGGTATTAAGGCGCTTCGCGAATGCGAAAACATCCGTATAGAAGACAGTACTGCCCATTCTCCGGAATTTGGCTGGCGTACCAGGGGGCTTGAAATCCACCGCTCTGAGATGGAATCCGAATATTTCCTGTTTGAATGCAGGGACGTTATAATTGATGAGTTAAAAATGAAGGGCAAATATTCTTTCCAGTATGTGGAGAATATGACAATCACAAATTCCTATCTGGATACAAAGGATGCTTTCTGGCACGGCAAAAACATTACGGTTAAAGATTCTGTACTAAAAGGAGAGTATCTGGCCTGGTTTGCGGAAGGCCTGACGTTGATAAATTGTAAGATTATCGGCACTCAGCCACTGTGCTATTGCAAGGACTTAAAGCTGATTAATTGCACGATGGAAGACACGGATCTTTCCTTCGAATATTCTGAGGTGGAAGCTGATGTGATGGGGCATATCATTTCCGTAAAGAATCCGAAGTCCGGAACCATTACTGCAGACAGCATCGGTGAGGTCATTTGGGATGATCCGATTATGGAAGTTAAGGGAAAAGTAGTTGTTCGAAAATAACGCATTGTTTTGACTAATGCGTAAAGGAGAAGAATTGTGGGGAAAAAGTATTCCGATAATAAAAACTATAAAGTTATAGCATTTGTTCATGCCCGTTTTTCCACGGATGATCAGCAGGATGTAATTAAAACGATTACAAAGAAAAGTGCTGAACACAATTGTAAAGTTGTGTTTTTTTCTACGTTGACAAATTTTTATAAGCAAGATTTGGATGCCGGTGAAGTAAGATTGTATGACATGATTCCGTTAGAAAAATTTGATGCTGTTGTATATATGGCTGAAACTTTCAAATCGGATATAGGACAAAGAAAATTTGTACAGCGCGCAATCAAAAAAGGCGTGCCGGTTATTGCGGTGGACCATTATGTGCCGGGTTGTATCAATATTTCCTTTGATTATAAAGATGCTTTTCGGAAAATTGTAAAACATATGGTTGAATTTCATGGGTACCGCAACATAAATTTTATGGCGGGAATCCCGAATAACAGTTTTTCTGATGAACGTATTGACGTTTATAAGTCGGTGTTAGAAGAAAATGGTATACCTTTTGATTCTAAAAAAGTATATTATGGTTATTTTTGGGAAGTTCCTACTACGGAAGCAATGAATGAAATGCTGGAAGAAAGTACAGAGCTTCCGGAAGCAATTATTTGTGCCAATGATACGATGGCATTAACTGTTTGTGATTATCTGAGCAAAAAAGGTTATCGGGTGCCGGAAGATGTGGCAGTTAGCGGGTTTGACGGAGTTGAAGTTGGACAATATCACCAGCCCCGGTTATTGACCAGTAGGTATGACGGAGATGCTTTTGCGGATGCTTTATTTGAGCTAATTAATAGCGAAAACTGTGTTCTTGGCGAGACGGAATATAAAGTCTCGGCTTACAGCAAGATGCAAATCGGCGGTTCCTGTGGCTGTACAGGGCTTGCAGGGCTTGACGCCACAGCAAAAATCATACAAATACAAACGGATATGAACAGGCAAATGGAATATCAGGTGAATTTGGGACGTCTGGTAGCAAAATACGGTGCCGGAGAAGGCATGGAAATTATCCAAAAAGTTATTCCTGACCAGTTAAAGAATATGTTTTATCATGAGTTCTGGCTTTGCTCCGAAAAAAGGATATTGATTGTGGATTATCCGGGGTATTCGGATGCCGGTCAGAAGTCAGAAGAATCTTTTAATGCAATTCATTACATAAAAAATGAAAATGATGTATCCATTGACTACATTGAACATACGCCACTGGAAGAGCTTGTACCGGATATGGAGCAACGGTTGGAATCAGAATATCCGTTATTAGTAGTGCCGGTTCCTAATCAGGAAGATCCGAATGCCTATACTGTTATCAGCATGGATACAGAGAATTTCTGGTATACCGCTTATTCCGGATTCGTTTTTCATTTGCGCTTTCTCTTAGACATGCAACAGTCCAAGAAGATGTTAATGCAGCTGTACCGTAAGGATGCTTTGACCGGGGTGTTAAACCGAAATGGATTTTATGTCACCATGAATCAAATTATGGAGTTTTCCAATGTAAAAGAGCTAACGGTAATTTCTCTTGATATGTGTAAGTTTAAGCACATCAATGATACCTATGGGCATGCGGAGGGAGATTTTGCGTTGGGAAAAGTAGGTGAGATTATACGCTCCAGTACGACACATCGGGATATTACGGCCCGTATCGGTGGTGATGAATTTTTAATTGTACTGTTCCGTGAGAACCAGAAGCAGCGTACTGAAGAAATTATTGCATCTATCAATGAGAAAGCAGATGCATTTAATGCAGAAAATAAAAAGGACTATAAGCTGATTTTCAGTATCGGTGTTTGCTCCGAAAAAATGGAAAATCATACGTTAGACTATTTCCTTCGGGAAGCTGATCAAAAAATGTATGAACACAAAAAAGAGCAGAAAATGGCAAGATAATATAAGTAATAAAAGGTTGGCATTCCATGTCATGCGACTTAAAAATAATAAATGCGCCGGATTCCTTACCAAAAAAGGGGAACCACGGCGCATTTCATTATTTGTTATTCTTAAAGGATTGTTCGCAGTACTCGCATCTGTAAATCGCTTTTTCACGGTTTGTTAATTTAAAACGATGCGGAAGTTCCTGCTCGATGGAAGTAATACAACGAGGGTTCTTACACTTGATGATACCATAAATGTGTTCCGGAAGATTTAACTGCTTTTTCTCTACGCGGACACCGTCCTTGATGTAGTTAATAGTCATGTGTGGCTCTAAAACTGCCAGCATGTTGAAATCAATATCAATGTGCTGGTCAATCTTGATGATATCCTTGCGTCCCATTTTATTACTTTTGGCATTCTTGATGATGGCAACGCTGCAGTCCAGCTTTTCTAAGTTCAGGTAATTGTAAATTTCCATGGCACCGCCGGCATGAATGTGGTCCAAAACGATACCTTCATTTAATCCACCAATGTTTAACATGATAATTTCCTCCTTCTCTTATTCCGGCTTCTCTACGCCAAGCAGAGTCATAATCAGAGCCATTCGTGCATAGACACCAAACTGTACCTGCTTAAAATAAGCGGCACGAGGGTCGCTATCAACCTCAACGGAAATTTCATTTACACGAGGCAACGGATGAAGTACTAACATATCATCGCGGCCAAGTTTCATCTTTGCAGCGTCTAAGATAAAGGAATCCTTTAAACGGATGTAATCTTCTTCGTTGAAGAAACGTTCCTTCTGAACGCGGGTCATGTAAAGAACGTCCAGTTCCGGCATAACATCTTCCAGAACCTTAACTTCCTTGTACTCGATGCCGAGCGGATCCAGCACTTCTTCTTTAAGATAAGTTGGAATGCGAAGCTCGTCCGGTGCGATGAAAACAAACTTTACATTTGGGAACTGTACCATGGCGTGAATGAGAGAGTGTACGGTACGGCCGAACTTTAAGTCACCGCAGCAACCGATGGTAATGTTATCTAAATGTCCTTTTAAAGACTTGATGGTAAGTAAATCGGTGAGAGTCTGGGTTGGATGGTTATGACCGCCGTCACCAGCATTGATAACCGGAATGCCGGAATTGATGGACGCAACATAAGGAGCACCTTCCTTTGGATGACGCATAGCGCAGATATCTGCATAGCAGGAAACCACACGGATGGTATCAGCAACGCTTTCTCCCTTAGAAGCAGAAGAGGAATCGGCAGAAGAAAAACCAAGAACACTACCTCCTAAGTTAAGCATTGCAGCTTCAAAACTAAGGCGGGTACGAGTACTTGGTTCGTAAAATAAAGTAGCTATTTTTTTGCCGTGACAGCAATTGGAATATTTTTTAGGGTCGTGGGCAATGTCATTTGCCAGATCGAGAAGATTGTTTAACTCTTCAAATGATAAGTCCTGTGGACTGATTAAGTGTCTCATAAGTTTCCTCCCATTCCGCCTTGCGGTTAAAGTCCGCATTCAGGCATTTTTTTAATTGTATAACAGGTATGTCAAGATTTCAAGAGGAAATTTAAGAAAAATATTTGTTGCTATTTCTGTAATCTCCGGGAGTAGTTCCTGTTTTGGCAAGAAACTGCCGGTAAAAATGGACTTCGCTGTTGTATCCGCATTTGTAAGCCAATTGTTCCAACGGCATCGTGGTTGTTTTGAGTAACTCTTTTGCGTAATCTATCCGCATGGAAATAAGATCAGAGCGGAAGGATTGGCCAAAAAAGCTTTTATAAAGATGTTCATAATAAGACAGACTGATACCGAGAGTACGGGCCATGGCATTGGCACTGTGATTAATATATGGCGAGGATTGCATGGAAATGCGTTGTTTCTGCATTTGAAAGCGGTAAGGCTGATAACCGCTTTGATTATAATAATCCTGAAATACGTGCCGGAGAACAATCTGAAACAACTGGCGGGTGTTTTCGTGGCGGAATTCTTCCGGTGCAAAATTATTTTCCCATACGAGTTGCTCCATGTAAGTACTGATAATGGAAGGATTGTTACATGGAAAAGGTTTATGGAAAAGTTGCTTGGGAAACTGTTTTACGGTTTCTTCGTCACAGTCGAAATGAATCCAGTCGTCCATATAAGCGCCTTTTGGATTGGAGTAAGAATATGGGGTGTGCGGCTGGATAAACAGATAGCTGTTTGGCAAAACAGTATAGGTATGGCCGGAAATGGAAAGGACTGCTTCGGAACGTATGAATAAGAAAACATAGTGTTCGAAACCAAGGGGACGTTCCATGGAAAAAGTTTGCGGATGTCTGGTAAAATACCCGCCGTTGATAATCTCATACATAATAGGATAACTCCTTTCTTTTGCTAAGAATATTATAGCAGAAAATGTTAGGAAATAACAGTAAAAGATATTATTATATTCGGAAAGATGTTTTATATTAAAAAATAATAAAATATTAGTATAAAGAGGAGGAGTGTATTATGTCTACACGTATGGAAGAAAAGAAATGGGCGCTGGAAATTGCTGATAAAATAGCAGAAAAGGTTTCTGTTACGGCAGTAAGAAATAAAGATAAGGTTCCGTATTCTACACAAGACGGAATTTTTGACGATTGGTCCGACCGAATTGGCTGGTGGACCAACGGCTTTTTTGCAGCACAATTATGGATGTTATATCATGCGTATCATAGGGAGGAATATAGGGAAACTGCTGAAAATATTCAAAACAAGCTGGATGCAGTACTTACGGATTATCTGGCCATGGACCATGATGCAGGCTTCCGGTTTCATATTACTGCGGTAGCGGATTATAGGATTACCGGAAACAAAAAGTCCAGAGAAAGAGGAATTTTAGCGGCTGCCAATATGGCAGGACGTTATAATCCGGCTGCAGGACTGATTCGTGCATGGAATGATGCAGGTGATGGAAATACCGCGGGGCTGGCAATTATTGATTGTATGATGAATTTGCCGCTGCTTTACTGGGCTGCAAAAGAATTAAAGGACCCTCGGTTTAAACATATTGCCATTGCCCATGCAGACATGGCACAGAAGGTATTTGTAAGAGAAAACGGTTCCGTACATCATATCATTGAATTTGACCCGGAAACCGGAGCAATCATTGGGCCAAGAGGCGGTCAGGGAATGCAGGTGGGGTCTTCCTGGACCAGAGGCCAGGCATGGGCGCTGTATGGCTTTACGTTAAGCTATTTACATACCGGAAAGCAGGATTATTTGGAAACTGCAAAGAAGATTGCAGAGTATATAATATCACAGATTCCGGAAAATGGTTTTATTCCGGTGGATTTTGACCAACCAAAGGATGTACTTTGGGAAGATTCCACCGCGACTGCTATTATTGCCTGCGGTCTTTTGGAGCTGGAAAAACTGGTGGATGGCGAATTAAAGGAAAAGTATTATAAGAATGCTTTGTTTTTGCTTCATACCTTAGAAGAAAAGCGTTGCAACTGGGATGAAAATGCAGACCATATCGTGGAAAAATGTTCTGCGGCTTATCATGACCAAAATCATAATTTTACCATTATTTACGGTGACTTCTTTTTTACGGAAGCAATTTTAAAGATAGCAGAAAAAGATATGAGGATGTGGTGATTGAAGAAAAATAAGGTGAAGGAAGGAGAAAATATGAAGAAAAATGACAGAGCAGACTGGTTATACCGGATGCTTCAAATTGCGGAGCCGGTGATTGTTAATTTAGCAGAGGACCGGTTAAAGGAAACAATGCCAACTGTATTTCATCCGGACAGAGAGCCTTTTATGCATTTGGAAGCCCTGGGCAGAACTGTAATGGGAATTGCACCGTGGCTGGAGCTTGAAGAGGTGCCGGAGGATGAAAAAGAGCTTCAGGAAAAGTTTCGTCAGTTAGTTCGCAGAGGTCTTGCTAATGCGGTAAATCCGGAAGCCAGGGATTACATGAATTTTTCCGAAGGCTACGGACAGGCGTTAGTGGATGCGGCATTTTTGGCACAGGCCATTGTGCGGGCACCAAAGCAGATGTATGGGCTCTTGGGAGAAGGAGATAAAAAGAATGTAGTAGCGGCACTTAAGGCTACCAGACGGTTCACACCTTTTGTCTGCAACTGGATTTTGTTTTCTTCCATGATTGAAGCGGCCCTTTTCGTGATGGGTGAATCGGACTACGATATGACCCGCATTGAATACGGCGTGCGTATGTTTTTAAATTGGTATGTGGGAGATGGCACCTACGGGGATGGAGAACGGTTCCATTGGGATTATTACAACAGTTTTGTGATTCAGCCGATGCTTCTGGATATTGTGGGAACCATGAAGGCAGTCCGTTCGGATTATGTGGATTTGTATCAGATGTTCCGTAAGCGTGCTTCCCGCTATGCGGCGATTCAGGAACAGATGATTGGGCCGGACGGAACCTATATGGTTATCGGGCGATCCGTGAGCTATCGTTTTGGTGCGTTTCAGGCATTGGCACAGGCGGTATTACAGGAAAACCTTCCGGGAAACCTGTCAAACGGGCAGGTGCGTGCAGCCTTAACAGCAGTGCTTCATAAGGTGATGGAAAATCCGAAAATGTTTGATGAAAACGGCTGGCTTAATCCGGGAGTATACGGCAATCAGCCGGGACTTGCCGAGGATTATATCTGCGTTGGCAGCTTATACTTATGTATGGCGGTATTTCTGCCACTGGGACTGCCGCTTACTCATCCGTTCTGGCAGGAAAAAGAGCAGGACTGGACCGCGAAGAAGATTTGGAGCGGCGTGGATGTGAAAGTGGACCATGCGGTGGATTAATACTTGACAAATAAAAACTGCAGTGTTATACTCACAAACAATTCAAAACAAAAAGGCTTTGACGAGGAATAGTAAGTATTAGGAATTTCACAGAGAGAAGATGGATGGTGCGAATCTTCATTGAACTAATGCTGAAGCAGCCACTGAGCAGTGAACCGAACAGATGACTTAGTAGGCTTCAACGGAGTTCCCCCGTTAACGTAGGAAGCAATATCGGAGAAATCCCGTATTGGCAGAGTGCAGAGAAATCTGAATTTAGGTGGTAACACGGACAAGTAAGTTCGCCCTAGGTTGATAGTAATATCGACTTAGGGCGTTTTTTGTTTTGGAGAAAAAAGAAAAGGAGGAAAAATATTATGACAGCACAAGAACTTCGAACTATGTATGTGAACTTTTTTAAAGAAAGGGGACACAAGGAAATCGCGTCAGCGTCACTTCTTCCAGAAAATGATCCAACGGTTTTGTTTACCACCGCAGGAATGCATCCTTTGGTGCCGTATTTACTTGGCGAAAAGCATCCGGCAGGAAAACGTCTGACAGATGTACAAAAATGTGTAAGAACTGAGGATATTGACGAAGTAGGCGATGATACCCACTGTACATTTTTTGAGATGTTGGGTAACTGGTCATTAGGAGATTACTTCAAACAGGAGTCCATTTCTATGAGCTTTGAGTTTCTGACGAAGCACTTAAATATTCCGGTGGAGCGGTTAGCAGTCACTGTGTTTGAGGGAGATGAACTCGTTCCGGCAGATGAAGAGGCAGTTGGAATTTGGAAGAGTCTCGGACTTTCTGATGAGCAGATTTACCGCTACGGAAGAGAAGATAACTGGTGGGGACCGGCAGGTCAGACCGGCCCTTGCGGACCGGATACGGAAATTTTTTATGACATGGGAAAACCGAAGTGCGGACCAAACTGCGGACCGTCCTGCCATTGTGGAAAGTACGTGGAAATTTGGAACAACGTCTTCATGCAGTTTAATAAACAGGCAGACGGCAGTTTTACGGAGCTTGCACAGAAAAACGTGGATACAGGAATGGGGTTAGAGCGTGTTCTTACCATTTTCAACGGGAAAACCAATGTGTATGATACAGAGCTTTTTATCCCGGTTATGACAAAACTGGAAGAGATTCTTGACCGGGAAGAAAAAATACTTTCAACGCGGGAAAAGCGAATTATCTGCGAGCATATGCGTGCTACCGCTTTTATTCTTGGCGACCCGATGAAAATCAGCCCATCCAATACGGAGCAAGGATATATTTTACGCAGACTCATTCGCAGAATTATCCGGTTATTTAAGAAGGCTGATATCAACAACAATTATCTGTGTGAATTGGCAGTGATATTGATTAATCAGTACAGTCCGGTATATCCTGAATTGGAAGAGAACAGAGCGTTTATTTTGGAGCAGTTGCAAAAAGAATATACTTTGTTTTCCAAGACATTGGATGACGGTTTGAAAAAAGCAAACCGGTATCTGGATACGGTGAAGCCAGGCGAAACTCTTAGCGGAGCTTTGGCATTTAAGTTATATGATACCTATGGTTTTCCTATTGAATTTACAGCAGAGCTTGCAGGTGAGCGGGAACGCAAGGTAGATATGGCTGATTTTAAGCAGAAGTTTGAAGAGCATCAGGAAAAATCCAGACAAGGTGCTGCAGGAAAGTTTGCAGGAGGTTTGGCAGATCATAATGAACAGACCGCAAGACTTCATACCGCAACCCATTTGCTTAACGGTGCACTCCGAAAGGTGCTTGGAGATGAAGTGTCTCAAAGAGGCAGCAATATTACATCTGAACGCTTGCGCTTTGACTTTTCTTTTGGACGTAAGGTAACCAAGGAAGAACTGGAGCAGGTGGAAGAAATTGTAAATGAGGCAATTCAGAAAAACATGGATGTTATCTTAGAAGAAATGTCTCCGGAGCAGGCTTACAAAGAAGGAGCAATTGGTGTGTTTTCCGGCAAGTATGGCGAAATTGTAAAAGTATACACGATTCCGGGCTATTCGAAGGAAATTTGCGGTGGACCTCATGCAAAGAATACCGGGGAACTTAAGTCCTTTAAGATTAAGAAGGAGGAAGCATCGTCGGCAGGGGTCAGAAGAATTAAGGCTGTGATTGGGGAATAAATTGAAATTTTATTTTCTTTCTACACAAAATGCTTTGGCTTGAAATTACAATAAATGTAGGGTATAATTAGTTTGTGACGAGTTTATTGCCGGAAAGGTAATTCTATTTTAGGAGAGGATGATTTTATGGCAGTAGCATTAAGGCAGGATTATAGAAAAGTTCTGGATGAGCAAAATAAAGAAGTGCAGAACCTTGTCCTTGCCGGATTAGAGCAGATTAAAGAAGGAAAAACACAAAATTTTGATTCTGTATGCGACAGGCTGGAAAAGAAGTATAAGAATGAAGCGATATAGGATTGAAATTACTGATTTGGCGGCAGAAGATTTGGAAAATGCCGGCGATTACATTGCATATCAGTTAAACAATCCGTTAGCGGCTGTTAATACAGTGGAAGGAATCAGAAAGCAGATCAATTTGTTAGGTGATTTTCCGGAAAGAAATGAACCGGATGAAGATGAAAGGCTTGCTGAATTAGGTGTTAGGAATGATTATTACAAGAACTACAAAATTTTTTATGTTGTAAAAAAGGATGTGGTTTATGTAGTAAGAATACTGCATATGCGTGTAGATAGCAGAAATTGGCTGTATCGTACATTCGGATTATGAGAAAGAAGTGGCTCACCGTGAAAACGGTGGGCCATTTTATTAAATGTATTCGTTTATTATTTCATAACCGTATTCGGTAGCCTTCCATACTTTACCGCCCAACATACTGACAAACTGCGGTTTGTTGTTTTCTGCCCGAATAAAACTTATTTTTAATGTATCTGCCTCGGTTTTGTTTTGAAGAAAATACACATTGCCTTTGCCGTGGCTTGCCTGTAACAAAGCCATGGAATCAACCAAATCTGAACCGATATAAAAGGATGGGGCGAAGGTGTCACCGGAAAATGCACAATGAGGGAAGATGGAAAAGTCAACTAAGCCAAGACCCTCTTCAATTCTTGTTTTGTTACTGTTTGGACCATCGGTTACCATAATAATATATTTTGACATATTCATGGCACCGGCGCTGATGCCAAGTGTGACACCTTGATAGTTATACAGCGCATCTTCCAGCTTATTTCGGACAATAAATTCTTTTTGAGTAAAAGGATAACCGCCCATAAAATAAATGAGGTCAGCCTCTTTGATATAATTACATTGCTCTGTATGAGACATGGCAGAAGAGAGGATAATATGTTTTTCAAAAGTAATATCGGCTTCTGCTAACTGTTTGGTGAAGAAGGAAAGATGCGCTTGTAGTTCCTCTTTGTTTTCTGAGCACGGAATAACAACAAGAGAATTTTTATTTGTTAAGTCGGATGAAAGTAATTCTCCAAATTTGTTTACAAAGCTGTGCTCCGTTCCAAAACCGCTGCAAAGATAATGTATTGGCATATTTGAGTCCTCCTTAAAAGGTTTTCCTCATTGAGTTGGTGGTGACTATGTAAAAAAATCCGGATAAGAATCTTAAACAACTAATGCTGTCCAGATGTCTTATCCGGATTTTTATTTTAAACAGTAACTCTTAGAATCCAAAGTAATTCTTTGTATTATAATAAGAAATATCCTGCACCATCTTACCAAGGAACTCGATATCGTTTGGATATTCGCCGTTTTCTACCCAGGTACCGATGAGGTTACAGAGGATACGACGGAAGTACTCGTGTCTTGTGTAAGATAAGAAGCTTCTGGAGTCGGTAAGCATACCAACGAAGTTAGCCAGTAAGCTAAGGTTAGCAAGAGAAGTCATCTGCTCGGTCATGCCGGTCTTGTGGTCATTGAACCACCAAGCAGAACCCTGCTGAATCTTGCCTACGCAGGAAGCATCCTGGAAGCAGCCAAGTACGGTGCCGATAGCAGCGTTATCGGTAGGATTTAAGGAGTAGATGATAGTCTTTGGCAGCTGGTCAGTTGCATTTAAGGAATTTAAGAATGCAGCCATTTCAGCGGAAGAACCGTAGGTGTTGATACAGTCATATCCGGTGTCAGGACCGAGCTGGTTGTAACGGAATACGTTGTTGTCACGCTTTGTGCCGTAGTGGAGCTGCATTACCCAGCCAAGACGGTGATATTCTTTACCTACGAAGCACATGAAAGCGGTCTTGAACTGTAATTCTTCTAAAGCGGAAGGAGTAGTGCCGGCGAGACGCTTTGCAAAGATTGCTTCGATTTCTTCTGCGGTAGCAGGCTTATACATGACATACTCTAACGCGTGGTCGGATACTAAACAGCCCATGGAAGCGAAGAAGTCCATACGAACCTTTAAAGCTTCACAAAGAGCAGCGAAGGAGTCAATCTTAACTCCGCTGACAGCGGAAAGCTTAGCAAGGTAATCAAGATATTCCGGTTTTTCCAGGTTCATTGCCTTGTCCGGACGCCAAGCAGGAAGAACCTTAACTTCGAAGGTTTCATCCTCAGCAATCTTTTTGTGCCATTCCAAGGAATCAACAGGATCATCAGTGGTGCAGATGGTTTCTACATTAGACTGACGGATGATGTTACGAACGGTCATGGACGGATCAGCTAACTTTTTGTTACATACCTCCCAAACTTCCGCTGCGGTAGCAGGGGAGAGTGGCTTATCGTAATTAAAGTAACGCTGTAATTCTAAATGGCTCCAGTGATAAAGAGGGTTGCCGATGGCCTTCTGAAGAGTAGCTGCCCATTTTTCGAACTTTTCGTAGTCGGAAGCGTCACCGGTAATGAACTTTTCATCAATACCGTTGGTACGCATCTGACGCCATTTGTAGTGGTCGCCGCCGAGCCAAACCTGAGTGATGGTGTCAAACTGACGGTCCTCAGCGATTTCCTGCGGATTGATATGGCAGTGGTAGTCGATAATCGGCACCTTTTTTGCATAGTCGTGATATAAGGTTTTTGCTGTGTCATTGGATAATAAAAAATCGTCATCCATAAATGGTTTCATAAGTTGATTCCTCCTAAATTAATCATTTAACATAAGGGCAGTGCCCGCATATTCTAAAAATTTGTGGTTTCACGAACGACTAAGTCGTTGGAAATTGTGGTTTTGTTTGGTACATCGTTGCCATCCAGAACCCGCATCAATGTATTGATGGTGGTCATGCAGAGGGTTTCTACATGATTGTCGATGGTGGTGATTTCCGGATCGGTACAGCTGGAGAGAATAGAGTTATTGTAACCCACAATGGCCAGGTCCTCCGGCACGGAAAGATTGGCATATTTTGCAAACTTCATGGCAGCCACCGCTAACTGATCTTCGGAAGCAACTACCGCATCAAAGCGTAAACCGTTATTGTACTGCTCAATTAAAAGTTCTTTTGTCTGGGCAATATCGTTTGGACAGGCAAGCATAAGTTCTTCTTTGATGGTAAGATCATTGCCTGCAATACTGCTTTTATACCCGGAAAGCTTTTGTAAGCCGCTGTAAGAACGGGAAGTGTATAAATATAATATGTTTTTACGAGCCTGTTCAATAAGGCGGTTGGTAACATCGTAAACGGCCTGGA
>JAZQJL010000078.1:0-1826 GCA_045541595.1 Lachnospiraceae bacterium
TGCATTAAGGCAATGGCGAAGGAATTAAAAATTGTTTACACACCGCTGCACGGTACCGGTAATGTTCCGGTAAGAAGAGTTCTTGCAGAGCTTGGTTTTGAAAATGTTTATGTGGTAAAAGAGCAGGAGTTACCGGACGGCAACTTCCCAACCGTAAGCTATCCAAATCCGGAAGCTGCAGAAGCATTTGCCCTTGGTTTAAAGCTGGCAAGAGAAGTGGATGCGGATTTAGTTTTAGCAAATGACCCTGACGCAGACCGTCTCGGTGTTTATGTAAAGGATACTAAGTCCGGCGAGTACATTTCCTTAACCGGTAATATGTCCGGCTGTCTTCTTGCAGACTATGAAATCGGTCAGATGAAGGAGCTTCGCGGCCTTCCTGCAAACGGTGCTTTAATTGTGACTATCGTTTCCACCGACATGGCAAAGGCAATTGCAAAGCACTATGGTGTGGCTCTTTACGAGTGTCTCACCGGCTTTAAGTTCATCGGTCAGAAAATGCTTGATTTCGAATTAAACGGAACAGGAACCTACCTCTTCGGTTTCGAAGAAAGCTATGGCTGTCTCATCGGTGACCATGCAAGAGATAAAGACGCCGTTGTTGCTACTATGGCACTTTGTGAAGCAGCAGCTTACTATAAGACAAAGAACATGACTCTGTGGGATGCCATGATCGAATTATATGACCGTTACGGCTACTACAAGGACGGTATTGTTTCCGTTACCATGAAGGGTATTGAGGGTCTTGATAAGATTCAGAGCATTATGACCTCTCTTCGTGAAAATCCACCGGCAGAAGTTGGCGGCTACAAGATTCTTGCCATCCGCGACTACAAGAAGGATACCATTAAGAATCTTGCAACCGGTGAAGTAACACCTACCGGCCTTCCTGCTTCCAACGTGCTTTACTTTGAGATGGAAAACAACACATGGATTTGTGTACGTCCATCCGGTACAGAACCTAAGATTAAGCTGTACTACGGCGTAGTAGGCACTTCTTTGGAAGATGCGGATGCTAAGTCCAAGGCACTGGCAGACAGCGTAAATGAAATGATTAACGCATTCTAACAGCAGTGCAGTAGTGAGGATTTGAATGAAATATATATTTTTAGATTTAGACGGTACCATTACCGATTCCAGAGAAGGAATCACCAACTGCTTTGAATATGCCTTAAACCACTTTGGTATCAGGGTGGAAAATAAAGCAGAGTTGGAACAGTTTATCGGGCCGCCCCTGGAACAAAGCTTCCGGGAGGGTTTTGGATTTGATGCAGAAAAAGCTGCTCTTGCCGTGGCAAAATACAGAGAACGGTTTATCCCTATTGGATTATACGAAAATCTGGTTTACCCGGGCATGGAAGAGGCTCTGCAGAAAATGAAGGAGGCCGGAAAGGTACTGGTGGTAGCTACCTCCAAGCCGGAATATATGGCCAAACGTATTTTGGCGCATTTTGGACTGGATGGCTACTTTGACGACATTTGCGGGTCGGACGACGACCAAAACCGCAGCAAAAAAGACGAGGTTATCCGCTATGCGTTGGAAAAGCAGGGCATTACAGATTTACAGGATGTTCTGATGGTGGGTGACCGCAAGTTTGATGTGACGGGTGCCGCAAAATGTGGTCTTAAATGTATGGGGGTATTGTATGGCTTTGGCGACAGGGAAGAATTAGAAGAAGCCGGAGCAGCATACATTGCCGAAACAGTAGAGGATATGGCACGGATTATCGTGTCTATATAAAACAGGGGAAAGGGGTTGCGGTAAAGCGTATTGGGCGCTTTGCCTCAGCCCCTTGCGCCAAGTTTAAAGAAAAAGGAGGATAACA
>JAZQJL010000079.1:0-4602 GCA_045541595.1 Lachnospiraceae bacterium
GCCTCCGACTTCGTCACGGATTTATACGGTGCTGAATCAAAAGAAATATTAGAGCCAATACTGTCCAGCGTATTTCCTAAATTCCAACCGACAATCATCTGGGAGGTAATCTCAAAGGCTGTTAATCCTGTTGAAGGTTCCGGTTCTGCCACCACCGGTTCTTTTGTTGGAGTCACTGTCGGCATAGGTTCTTTTGTCGGAATTACCGTCGCCACAGGCTCTTTTGTCGGAGCCACTGTCGGCGCAATTGTATTGATTACGGTTGGGTCCGGTACAATTTCTACCTGCTTTTTTTCACTACAGCGTGCTAACATAGCAATACATATCCATGTTATAAGCAATTTCATAATGGTCTTCCAGTGCTTCATTCTACATTCATCCTTTCTGCCATATCATCTTCGCCTTTTTCCGAAAAGAAGGCGGACTTATGGAAGTCCGCCTCAGCTATTTATTTTACACAACCAATTAACTCGTGAATATCCTCTACGCCATATTTCTTCATGTAATTTTCAATTCCTTCAATAACTTCCAGAGTTGTATATGGGTTATGGAAGTTTGCAGTACCCACAGAAACCATGGTTGCACCTGCCATAATAAACTCCAGCGCATCCTCAGCTGTTGCAATACCACCCATACCGATGATTGGAAGCTTTACCGCATTTGCTACCTGGTAAACCATGCGGACAGCCACCGGCTTTACCGCAGGGCCGGACATACCGCCGGTTTTGTTGGCAATGGCAAAGGTCCGTCGATTGATATCAATCTTCATACCGGTTAATGTGTTAATCAGGGAAAGTGCATCCGCACCGCCCGCTTCTGCTGCTCTTGCCATTTCGGTAATATCGGTTACGTTTGGACTTAACTTCATTACCACCGGCTGCTTTGCACGTTTCTTAAGCTCACTTGTAATCTTTTCTACCAGTTTTGGATCCTGGCCGAAAGCAATTCCGCCATGCTTTACGTTCGGACAGGAAATGTTAATCTCTAACATATCCACCGGCTGGTCCGCAAGACGCTCCACCACCTCGCAGTAGTCCTGTTCCGAGCGGCCGCATACGTTTACAATGATTTTAGTATCATACTGTTTCAAGTATGGAATATCTCTGTTTACAAACACATCAATGCCCGGATTCTGCAAACCGATGGCATTGAGCATACCACCGTAGGTCTCCGCAATACGCGGGGTTGGATTACCCTCCCAAGGCACATTGGCAACACCCTTGGTGGTTACCGCACCAAGACGGCTTAAATCCACAAATTCTCCGTATTCCATGCCGGAACCGAAGGTACCGGAGGCTACTGTTACCGGATTTTTAAATTCTACACCGGCAATTGTTACTTTTGTATTCATTACAGCTCCACCTCCTGCGCATAAAATACCGGACCGTCCTTACAAATTCTCTTATTGTTTACATTGGAATGATGGTCTAATTCCTTGCTCTTACATACGCAGGCAAGGCAGGCACCAATACCGCAGGCCATCTTTTCTTCCAAGGAAATCTGGGCAGGGATTCCGGCGCCTTCCGCAAAGGCCTTTACACCCCGAAGCATTGGCGTCGGGCCGCAGGAATATACGGTATCTGCAGTAAGTCCTTTTGCTTTGATAGCGTCAATAACGTTGCCCTTGACACCTACGCTGCCGTCTTCCGTGGCAATAACAACTTCTGCTACTTCTTCAAATTCTTTTGCCAGGAAATTCTTTGCATCACGATAGCCAAGTACCGCAATTACCTTTTTGCCTTCCTCATGCAGTTTCTTTGCCAGACCAAGCATCGGAGGAATGCCGATACCTCCGCCGATTACCATGGACACGTTATCCTCTGTGTCAAAAAATCCGTTTCCGAGAGGTCCTAACACTTCAATGGTGTCTCCTGCCTTTAAGCAGGAAATCTGTCGGGTACCCTCACCTGCAATACGGAACACCATACGAATGGTTCCTGCTGCTTTATCTATGCCGCAGATACTGATTGGTCTTGGCAACAATCTGCTCTCATCATCTAAATACAGGGAAAGGAACTGGCCTGCCTTTGCTGCCGCTGCCATCTCCTTTTCTTCAATTGTCATGTCATAAATTGCATCTTCCAACTGCTCCATACGGATAATCGGAACGCGTACTTTCTTTTTTTCTCCCAAGGTTATTCCTCCTCTTTCTCTTCCCGTTTTTTTGCAATAAAATTATATATCATACTGATAGCAAAACACAAGAGTCCTGATGCAAAAAAGCTCAGTGCATTGCCCAATGTATTTTCGTAGCTGATGTCCAGCATAATCAATTTAAACGTACTGAAAATCGACAATGCCAGGCCAAATACACGTAAAGAACGGTATTCTGCTTTAAATCCAATCACAATACTGATAATCGCTAACACAAAGCAGGTAATGCTGATAAGATAATTCACCGTGTGGAACGACGCAAGGATTGTAATCATCAGCACCGTAAATTTAATTCCGACATAAATTCCCGCAAGCAGATTTTGTCTCTTATCCAACAGGTTCTTGGCATTTAATGTAAAGGCTGCCAGTGTGGCAAGAATAAAAATCAGATGCGGAATTTCATCGTACCGGATTGCGATTAAAAATGTTCCGGCAATCATGGCAAGAAAATTGATGATGTTATACAGCGTATTTCTTTCTTTTTCACCGGTTTGTAAATTGGTGCCGAAAACACTTTTTACCATGCCAAGGTTAAACAGTACCAACGCCGCATAAGTTAATGCCGTCTGTGTACCGGCATTACCGCCGCACAGCTCTATCACATCCCGGAAATAACAAAGTATCAACAAACAGCTTACTGCATGAGTCACACATTTGAATGTCAGGGTGTATTGATTTTTGTACCGGTAAATCAGGAAATAGGCAACTGCCAAAACAGCTCCGGCAACAAAAAAGCATTCCGTATCCGGCACATCATTGAACAGCAGGCCGCATACAAACAGCACCATCATACTTCCGTAACGGAATACATCATTGTTTCTAAGGAATCCGGCCAGCAACAACGGCAGGGAAACCAGCGGAAGAATTCCGTGACAATACAGAGTTTCCTCCTGATGTAAGCCTACCGCCATCAGGAAAATCAGGATGCCCTGGGCCATCTCTTTTCCCGGATTTTTTTCTTTCATCCGCCATTCCAGAAGACCTGACAACACTGCAAAGACAACATATACGGAAATTGCCGTAACAGCGTCATTTTCTCCAAGCATCAGGCATAGCACACCGTAAAGTAACCCGGAATACGCCCCAAACAAAATTCCGAAATCAGCCCGTGCCTGCTTTGTATCACACAAAAGCATCGATGCCATATGTGCTGCAATCATCAAAAACAACAGCAGACCGGCTAAGGAAATTTCTTTTTCTAAAATATCTATGCATGCAAGAAATAACGCCATCTGATTTACCACATTGAAAATCAGATGCAGACGGTTATTCTGATACTTTTCCTCTCTATGTACAAAATAAAACATACCGGCGGAAACCAGATAAAAGACCATCAGTGCGGTAAACTTTGCCATATCATCTTCGGCGGCACATAACATGCACCCAAAAATCAGCGCTATGGTAATACCCAACTGTCCGATTATCTGGAACATCCTGTTTTTTAGCTTGGCAAGGAAACACACTGCAATGGCCCAAAGAGCAATCAATACATATAACGCAATATCCCCCACCATGTTAAAATAGAAATTGCTGAGCAAAAGGGAAATATAGACGGCTCCGATACCGCATCCTGCCACCGCACTGTAAAACTTGTTTTCTTTATCCTTTTGCAGCTTCCACAGGCCAAAAAACGTAAATGCAAAGCTTAAAACAAAGGTGGTAATCATTTTTGCCGCATCGTTAAAATACGGCAACAGCAAGGTTGCAAATAAAATCAAACTGATGAAAATTAACACGGATGCAAAGATGCCCATTAAAGAACGGCCAACGGTCTTTTCGAAGTCTTTTTTCTTTTCTTCCCTGCTCTCTGCTTTGGATGGTCTTGTCCATGGTGTCTGCGGCAGCACCGGTACGTTCTTTGTTTCCGGGCGGTACTCCGGTTCCGCGGGTTTCTGCATCACAACAGAAGAGTCTTTCCGCTGCAATAATACAATCTGCTGCTCCAGCTCCGAAACCTTTTTTGTTAATTCCCGGATTTGTTCCTCATTTTGTTGTAATCTTTTTTCAAATTCCTGCATAGATGGTTTATATTCTCCATTCACTTCCGGTTGCTTTATAATTCCTTATACAAAATCAGCCTTGGCAGTCCCCCGTATTTTGAGGTTTCCTTCAGGCACCGATAGCCCAGCGTTTCTAAATTAGCACAGCTGTAAACATTATCCGGATGCACTGTTGCCATAAGATAATGCATTCCCAGCTTTCTCTCCTGCTCCTCCGCGGCTTCCAACAATTTCTTTTGGATTCTCTGTCCGCGGTACGCCGGAAGAACAGCCGCTGACTCCATATGAGCTACTTTGCCCAAAAGCTCTTCATTGCAATTTTCTATTTCCCGGCCCAGATTATCTGTTGCTACCCCCGGATGGCGCACCACCAAAAAGCCCGCAATAGTTTTGTTTTCCATATACTTTAGGATATATCCTTCCTTCTCGATATGGCGCTCTAAAAATG
>JAZQJL010000080.1:0-3330 GCA_045541595.1 Lachnospiraceae bacterium
TTCTCGGAATCGGAATAGCGGTGGTACTTTGGTGGAATAATAGAATATCAGAAATTTTTGAGCCGTATCTGGTTATGCTAAACAGTTTGCCGAAATCTGGGCTGGCACCGGTATTCATTGTCTGGTTGGGCGCCAACATGAAAACTATTATTGTAGCAGCAGTTTCCGTGGCAGTATTCGGTTCTGTACTGACACTGTACCATAGCTTTGCGGAAACAGAAGAAGATAAACTGAAACTGATTATAACCTTGGGCGGCCGGAAAAAAGATATTCTTACAAAAGTGATTCTGCCGGGAAATATTCCGACGGTTATCAGCTTAATGAAAGTGAATTTGGGGCTTTCCCTGGTCGGGGTTATTATCGGTGAGTTTTTGGCAGCAAGGGCGGGACTTGGATATTTGATTATTTATGCCAGCCAGGTGTTCAAACTTGATATTGTCATTTCAAGCATCTTTCTTCTTTGCGTGATATCTGTCCTTCTGTATCACGGAATTGCACGGTTGGAAAAGAAATAAAAGTATTATTGTATACAAGTCCTTTTCCGTGTTTGCCAAAAAATGTGCAAAATAACGGAAAAGGGCTTAATGAAAGGGCTTTCAATGAAAAAAACGACAATTTTTTCTTGACAAAACGTATACACTAATACTATAATGTCACTGTTAAGAAAAGTGAATCAGATTTTTATCCTGATTGTTTATTGGAGCGAAGAGGCTTTCTTGGAGTGCATGAAGAAGGTTTCTGCGCTTTCCTTGTATTTACGGCTTTTCTCTTTCGTGGTAGCACGTTAGCAAGCTAAAACGTTGCAAGACAACATTTTGGTGGTCATACTTGCTGTAAGCGGTAGGTATGACGTGTTTTTATAACATTTATGTCCGTCGCAAGCGGACAAATGACGGAGCATGCTACAATAAAAGATAAAAGCGGCATATACCTCATAAACATATAGGAATAATTAGGAAGAGGAGCTTAACAAAAAAGGAGGACAATAATATGTTCAAAAAAAATCTGAAGAGAGTATTTACCTTTGTACTTGCAGCAAGTATGATGGTAGGTGCCTTAGCAGGTTGTGGTAAGGACACAGGTGATGACACAAAGCCAACACCGGAACCAACACAGGCTGCCGGCACAGAAACACCTGGTACAGAAACACCTGGTACAGAAACACCTGGTACAACAGATCCTGGCACAACAGATCCTGGCACAACACAGCCGGAAGCTACACCGGTACCATGGGATGGCGCTTATATGGAAGCAGAAGACTACAAAGCATATATTGCATATGACCTTGATCTTCTCTATGCTGATATTGAAGCTCAGCTTACTGCAGACCAGAAGACAGCTGTTACAGCAGCTATCGAAAACGGTAAGGCAGCTATTGAGGCTGCAGCAACTGTTTCTGCAGTTCAGGCAGCTTACGACGCAGCTTTCAAGGCAGTTCTTGATTGCATTCCTGTAGCAGACGGTATCAAGTCTTTCGCAGGTGAAAATAATGACGAGCGTACTAACATGCTTGGTATTCTTGAAACCTATGCAATTAAGGTTGGTACAACCGGTCTTTCCATGTTTGAAGACGGCGGCTACGTTATGTACAACCCGCGTATTACTCTTGGTACAGAAAACTACATCGTAGGTTATGGTTTCGGTACTCTTGCAGAAGGTGCTATCACAGCAGACCTTGCATATGAAACTAACGATGCGTGGAAGCGTTACTACCACACCTACAACGTAGCAGATCCTGGTACATTAAACTACTTAAACGATCAGGGTTCCGAAGTTGCTGACTTCTATGGTTACATTGCAGCTTCCTACTTCACAACTTTCATGAACGCAACTAAGGATGGTTATGACTGGGTTCCTGAACTTGCTATGGAAAAGCCGGTTGCAGTTAATCCAAACGCAGACGGTACAGCTACTAAATGGCGTTTCCAGGTTCGTACCGGTAAGGAAGGCTTAAAGTATACTACAGCTTCTACCATCGAATCCAGAGCAGCATTTAATAACAGACCGGTTGAACTGGAAGACTACATTACACCATATAAGTTAATGTTAACACAGGCTAACCAGTACTTCAGAGGTTCTGAGTCCGCTAACCAGTCCACTGGTGCTATCGTAGGTGCTAAGGCTTACTACGACGGTTCTGCAGATGGTTTCAATGAAGAACTTTGGAAGGGCGTAGGCGTTAGAGTATACGAAGAAGACGGTAAGAGCTACTTCGAATATGAATTTACACAGCCTATGACTCCATTCTATTCCATGTACTACATTTCCAGTAGTTTATACATGCCGATTCCTCAGGAGTTCCTTGACTTAGTTACAGTTCAGAACTACTTAGGATTCAACCTGGATGCTACTGAAACTCCATTAGATAACTCCCTGGCTCTTGGTGCGTACTATGTAGAAGCATACAATGCAGACCAGCAGGTTGTTTATAAGAAGAACCCTAACTACGTATTTGCTGATACCAAGTACAATGTAGAAGGTGTTCACATTAAGATTTTCCCAGCAGCAGGTGAAGATACACAGGCTGGTTTCAACGAATTCCTTGCTGAGCACTTTGACTCTGCGGGTATTCCAAAGGAAAGACTTGATGAATATCGTAATGACCCACGTACACGTTCTACTACAGGTTCTTCCGTATTCAAGTTAAATGTAAATGCACTTAATGCTGAAAACTGGGAGTACATGTTTGGTGAAAACGGTGTAGTTAGCCAGACTCCAAAGGATTCTTACTGGACAGTAGAACCTGCACTTGGTAACAGCCACTTTGTAAAGGCATTAAATTACTCCATCGACCGTTTAACATTCGCTACAGCAAGAGGTAGTATTCCATCTGTTGACTACTTATCCTCTAACTATATGTCCGATCCTGAAAACGGTATTTCTTATTCCGTAACAGAAGCTCATAAGAAGGCTGTTGCTTCCTTACTGGAAGGTACTGATGGTTACGGTTACTCCTTAGAGCTTGCTCGTGACTACTTCCGTCTTGCTTTACAGGAATTAGAAGCAGAAGGCGCGTATACACCTGGTACAAAGGAAAATCCTACTGTTATCCAGCTCGAACTTGGTTGGATGTACACCACACATGAAGAAGGATACCACAACGAAATCAAGACATTCTTTGAAACTGCATTCAATGATGACTCCGTTCACGGCGGTGCATACAAGTTAGAGTGCGTATTCTGGGTAGGTAACGTTTGGTCCGACATTTACTACAACAAGATGATGGTTGGTCAGTTCGATATCGGTTTTGGTTCCATTTAAGTCGGATCGTAGCCATGTCGTTCTGTGAGCCAAGGAGTTGTCAGTGAGTCTTGTCTTCCTAAGACCGCT
>JAZQJL010000081.1:0-2612 GCA_045541595.1 Lachnospiraceae bacterium
CTGGCAAGGATAACTGCCTTTTTAGTTGCTTCTTCCATATCCTTGTGAATCCAGGAGCAGTGCTCACGGATATTTGCAATTTCTACCATGTATGGATTGATACCTGCACGCTTTGCAGCAGTACGGAAGGTATTCTCATGCATACGTGGGGAACAGGAACATACAACAATACCTGTCAAATTCTTTTCTTTAACTGCTTCTGCAATCTTTGCCTGGCCTCCTTCGGAACACATATACTGATAATCCTCTGCATGTACCACGCCCGGTTCCATCTGAACCATTTCTACTACTTTCTTAACGTCTACCGTAGCCGCAATATTACTACCACAGTGGCAGACAAAAACACCTATTCTCTGCATTACGGCTTACCTCCTGTATCTTCTGAATGCACTTACCAAGAGCTGCTGCGGAAGGTCTTCATCCAACAGTTCCGGAATTTCCTCCGGAGCAAGGCCGGTCTGGCCCTTCTGGCGAACTACCAGCTGTCTTGCTGCATCAATCAGTCTGCCCGGCTGTACGTCTCTTGGACAACGCTCTACACAAGCGAAGCAGGAGAGACATTTCCAAAGGGACTTGGAATTTGCTAAAGCATCAATATCACCGTTTAAAACGTAGGACACAAACTGGTGTGGCTTAATGTCCATTTCGTTAAAGGCAGGGCAGGTTGCAGAGCATTTTCCGCACTTCATACACTTTAACGGATTTACGCCGCTGATTTCTTTGATTCTATCAGCCTGGTTCTTTGCGCTGCTCATTATTTAACCTCCTCCTTTACTCCAAGTGCTTCGGCAAGTAATTCGGTGAAATAGTATACAGGAAGCTCTGCAGAGCTCTTATTTAAGTTGTACATACACAGTGGGCAGGCAGTAATTAACATCTCTGCGCCGAAACCGGATGCACTTTCCTTAATCTTATCACACATATTCTTTGCCATATCTTTTTCTCTGAGAGAAATATATCCGCCGCAACATTCGTTACGGTATGGGTAAACCACCGGAGTAGCTCCGATAGCACGAATAAAATCTTCAATAATGGTCGGATTCTCCGGATTATCAAAACCAAGCACCTTGCCCGGACGAAGTAACAGGCAACCGTAGTAAGCACCGATCTTCTTTCCGGTGAGAGGGTTTACCACCTTCTCCTTTAAGGTATCAAAGCCAACCTTATCACGTAACACTTCTAAGAAATGCAATACATTTGTTTCTCCTTCATAAGGAGTTTTCAGTTGCATATAATTATTTGCTCTGGTACGGATATCCGCGTTGTTTTTCATGTCATTATTCACACGCTTAATTACGTGATGACATGCGGAGCAAAGTGTTACTAAATCCTGTCCCTTTTCCTTTGCTTCATTCAGCGCACGGACAGAAGAAAGCTTGGAAGCAATTTCGTCAGTTCCCAGGGGATATACGCCGCCGCAGCACTGCCAGTTTTCTACTTCTTCCAGCTCAAAGCCCAGGGCTTTTGCGGAAGCTCTGGCATATGCGTCCAGATCTTTTGCCTTGGTACGTAAGGTACATCCCGGATAATAAGTGTACTTCATAACTAAACCATTCTCCTTCTAATCTTTGGGTTACAGCTCAATCTGAGCAATAATTGCCTTTAAGGTATCCGCACTCTTCTTAAGCAGCACTTCTTCTTCATCTGTTAAATTCACTTCTACCTTACCCTGACATCCGTTTGGACCAACCAGTGCCAATGTGCTTAAGCATACATCTTCGATACCATATTCACCGTGCATCATAGTAGAAACTGTGGTCATAGAGTCTGTAGAGGCAAGTAAAATGCTGCACAGCTTGCAAACCGCTGCAGATACTGCATAGAAAGTAGCACCTTTGTTTGCGATAATCTTACCGCCGGACTTCTGTACATACTCAATCATTGCCTCCTTATCCACCGGGCTGACAATGACACCGCTGTTCTTCATGGTCTTTACGTATTCTTCCATCGGAACTGCGGAAATGCATGCCTTACTCCACGGAATAAAGGATGTATCACCGTGCTCACCAAATACATAGGCGTGTACATTCTTCTGAGCCACATTAAAGTGCTCTGCAATGCCGCAACGAAGTCTTGCTGTATCCAGCATAGTACCGGAACCGATAATCTGATTTTCCGGAATACCGGAAATCTTTGTGAAAACATAAGTCATAACGTCCACCGGATTACTTACAATAATGTATTTCGCATTTGGAGCTGCTGCTGCAATCTGTGGAGTAATTTCCTTTAAAATATCAACGTTGGTCTGTGCCAATTCCAGTCTGGACTGGCCCGGCTTACGTGCTACGCCGGATGTAATGATAACAATGTCAGAATCCTTTGCATCGTCATAATCACCTGCAGTGATGGAAATCGGATCTCTGAAGCAAGTACCCTGGATGATATCCATTACTTCACCCTCCGCCTTGTCTCTCTTTACATCAATCATTACGATTTCAGATGCAATGTCGTCCTGGGATAATGTGTATGCGATTGTTGCACCTACACTTCCTGCACAGATAATAGTTATTTTTCTGCTCATAGTCACCTGTTTCTTTCTTAACTTTGTTTATTTTTTAACAATATTTGGCGTAAAAAAAATGAGGAAAATTCTCATTACACACGTAATATAG
>JAZQJL010000082.1:0-7404 GCA_045541595.1 Lachnospiraceae bacterium
TTGGAAGACTCCGAAGCATTACAGTGCCAGCTGATAAATAAGTCTGCCTCCAGACCCAGCGCCAGGTCTGCCCGTTCCTGTAAGGTTTGATATACATCTTCCGTTCTGGTACAGAACACCTTAATGTCTGTATTTTCTTCCAGAAGTGCTTTCAATTCCAGTAAAAGTTTCAGCGCAATCTCCGACTCTTTTACTTTATAGTTTTCTGCACCGGCCCCCGGGTCTTTACCGCCGTGTCCGGCATCTAAAACTACAATTTTATCGTATACTTCGCTATAATTTTTTAAATGAATAATATAGTACTCTTCCTGCTCCACCACTTCCGGGAAATAGCACTTGTCAAAGGTCATAATAACCTCGGACGTAACTCCCGTTTCCTCTTCATAGGAAAGAACAGAAAATTCCTTTAGGATTTCACTTCCCTCCGGAAGACCGAAATACAGCACATTATCCCACATGCGAAGCACGGAGCCTGCATGAAGATTTTCTTTGGCACCCTGTAGGGTAAAGGTAATCTGATAGTACGGAAGATTTTCTTTTACTCCCCAACTTGTTGCACCTTCCACCGGCTTTTCAATCAGAATGCAGCGGTCACTGACCTGCTCCATGAGTGCGGCCATACTTTCCTGGGAAATCATCTGCCAGACATCCCATACCTCTTCTTCCATGTCCCGGTGTTCCTGTACCACGTTTTCCACCGGATACACGGTCACCTCAGGAATCATGGTTGGTGTAGCCTCCACGTATAGTAATTCTTCCTGCTGTGTTGCATCCCGCTCCTGATTTACTACATTATACTCATCCTTATACCGTAGGGCAAAGGAGAGACAAATGGTAAGCAACATTACCGCAAAGCTGTAGCCTGTGATTCTGCGTAATAATTGTTCTTCGTTCACGAATCTGTCCCCACTTTTCTGATTGTTTCTTTCCGAATCTTACATATTAGTATATACGAAGCTTGCAAAATTAACAAGAATTAAATATACTATTCTAAAGGGGATTTTCTACCATCACTAAAAAGGAGCAAACTTATGGAATCAACAATCATACGACTTAAGCAGCACGACGGTTATGAAACCCGATTGTTTTATTATGAAACTTCCAAAGACACCCTGCGCGGAACTATACTGGTTCTTCACGGTATGGCAGAGCATCACGGCCGTTATCTGGATTTTATTTCTTCCTTAACAAACGAAGGATATGACGTATATACCTATGACCACCGTGGTCACGGCACAGACAAAAAGCTGGCCGAACTGGGCTTTGTTTCCAAGAAAAAAGGCTCTTATCTGCTAACCGAGGACGCACGTACTGTCTGTCACTATATCAAAGAGCACGGCAGAACTTCCTCTTTGGCCGTATTCGGACACAGCATGGGTTCTCTCGTTTTACGCTGTATTATCCGTAATAATGACGACATCGACTGTGCCATTGTCAGTTCTACCGCCATGCCGCCGGCCATGGTCTCCCGTGCGGGCGTGTTCCTTTCCAACTTAGTCTGCCTGTTCCGGGGAGCCAACTACCGTTCTTCTTTCCTGCAGAACACCATGTTTGGAGGAAAAGCCTATTCCTCTCTCTGCACCAGAACCACCTATGACTGGCTGACCAGAAACAATACCATCGTCGGCAAATACATAGATGACCCTTATTGCGGGTTCCTCTGTGCTGCCTCCTTTTACCGGGATGTATCAAAGCTATCGCTTCTTGCGACCGACAAACGATGTTTTTCCGAAACCAGGAAAACTCTTCCGCTGCTTTTCCTTGCCGGTGACAAAGACCCGGTGGGCGGTTATTCCTCCCATGTTCTCCGGTTACACAAGCGCTACATTTCCTCCGGTTATGAAAAGGCGGAGCTTATCCTGTATCAGGACGACCGTCATGAGCTTCTGAATGAATTAAATGCAGAGGAAGTTTGTCAGGATATTATTTTCTATCTCAATACCCATCTGCATTAACCATTGCACAAAGAAACGCCTGCGAAGCTGTTTTCGCAGGCGTATTATTTTATTCTTCTTCTTTTTTTACCAAGGGCTTTTTAGGTGGTCTCGGACCCATAAACTGGTACAAATAGGTTTTTAACATACCATTATAGATTTTACGGTTTTTATCTGCCTTTTTACCGATATATTTCTGGGCATCTTCATAGCTGGTGATTACATAGAAGGACCAGGTATCCAGCCTTGCAAAAGCCTCTCCGATTTCTTTATACAGCGCCGGCATTGCCGCCTTCTCCTCCAGACGCTCACCGTATGGCGGATTGGTGATGACAAAACCGTATTTCTTCGGATGATTCAGCTGATTCACCGGACGCTGCTGGAAATGAATATACTGATCTACGCCGGCCATTCTGGCATTCTGTCTTGCCGCCTTTACAATTTCACCATCCAAATCATATCCCTGGATACTTAATTCCACATCGGTACGGATTTTAGACTTTGCTTCCTCCACCGCTGCCGGCCACATTTTCTTTGGAATATTGTTCCAGGTTTGGGCCAGAAACTCGCGGTTCATACCCGGTGCAATGTTAGCACCTATCATGGCCGCTTCAATCGGAATGGTACCACTGCCGCAAAACGGATCCACCAAAATGCGGTCTTTATTCCAAGGAGACAACAGAATTAGTGCTGCCGCCAGAGTCTCTGTAATCGGAGCCTTACTGGTCAGCTTTCGATATCCTCTTTTATGAAGGGATTCGCCGGAAGTATCGATGCCAACCGTAACTTCATCCTTTAAGATGGACACTCTGACCGGATAATGGGCACCGGTTTCTTCAAACCAGTTCACCTGATAGTGCTGCTTCATACGCTCCACCATCGCTTTTTTCATGATAGACTGAATGTCTGACGGGCTGAACAACTTGCTCTTAACGGAGTTTGCTTTTGTTACCCAAAACTTACCATCCACCGGGATAATCGTTTCCCACGGAATGGCCTTGGTTCCCTGAAAGAGCTCTTCAAAAGTTTCTGCATGGAAACTGCCCACCTTCCAAAGCACACGCTCTGTGGTACGTAAAAACACATTCGCCCTTGCAAAAGCAGTGGCATCTCCGGCAAAAGTCACCTTGCCGTCTTCCACCTGCACGATTTCATATCCTAAATCCAAAATTTCCTGTTTTAACACTGACTCCAGTCCAAAATGACAGGGACAGACAAATTCATATCTTTCCATTCTTTACTCCATTCTTTGGTTACTTCACTTACTAACCTTCATTTTATCGGCTTTTTCCTGTTCCGTCAACCACATTTCTTCTGTAATCCGCAGACTTTACTTTTGGTCCTTTATACGAGGAAAATCCTCCGTATACATTTTTTACAGGAAAGCCCTGGTTATATAAATCCCTGGCAGCCCTAAGACTGGTATTGCCACGGTCACAATACAATATAAGTGAAGCATCGCCAAATCGTCTGCCACTGCGGTTTACCCAGTTTCTCAGTCTGCCCGTGTTTTCCCGAAGTTCTTCGTAGGGAATACATACAGCACCCGGAATATGTTCTTTTACATACTCTGCCCTGTCCCGCAGATCAATCAGCAACCCTTTTCCATTTCCTCTTTGCCGGAAAATATCCTCCGGACGGATATTTTCAAAAGACATATTGCATCCTCCAATTATGGTGTCAATATAATATATTCTTCCGGTTCCGGCAGGTTCTTTTTTCAGATGAAGAGTTCCTTCATCAAACAAAGGTGCCTGCATGGCATGATTGTTACTGCAAGTTTGCAACAACCTCATGCCATAGTCAGACACCTTGGAATAAAGAGTAATGCCGTCTTACGTTAGGTCAGGGGAATCAAAAAACGACATCGATATATTATAGCACGCAAAGAACGGTAAATCTGTAACGTTTCGCGAAACTTTTAACTTTTTTCCGCTTTATCATTGTGTTTCCCGGCCTTTTCCAGTATAATAGATACGCTGAAAATATTGCACAATCGTAATAAGGAGTGTTTTTCTTATGAGTATATTAAATGTTTCCCACCTTTCTCACGGTTTTGGTGACCGCATGATTTATCATGATGTAACCTTCCGTCTTTTAAAGGGCGAGCACATCGGTCTGATTGGTGCCAACGGCGAAGGAAAGTCCACCTTTTTTAATATTATTACCGGCAAGCTGATGCCGGATGAAGGTACCATTGAATGGAACAAAAACGTCCGCGTCGGCTACTTGGACCAGCACTCTGTGCTGACTGCCGGCATGACCATCCGTGACGCTTTAAAATCTGCCTTCAACTTTTTATTTGAAATTGAAGAAAAAATCAACGAGATTTACTGCTCCATGGGCGATGCCGATGAAGATAAAATGGCGGAACTTATGGAAGAAGTCGGTACCTTGCAGGATTTGCTGGAATCCCACGACTTCTACAATATTGACCCTAAGGTAGAAGAAGTAGGCCGCGCCCTGGGACTGGAAGACATCGGCTTAGACAAGGACGTTACCGAATTATCCGGCGGTCAGCGTACCAAGGTGTTACTCGGCAAACTTCTGTTAGAAAAGCCTGACATTCTCCTTTTGGACGAGCCGACCAACTACCTGGATGTGCAACACATTGAATGGTTGAAACGATACCTGCAAAACTATGACAACGCTTTTATCCTGATTTCCCATGACATTCCGTTCTTAAACAGCGTTGTTAACTTAATTTACCATGTAGAAAACGGCGAAATTACCCGCTATGTGGGCGACTACGATAAATTCATGGAAGTATATGAAATGAAGAAGTCCCAGCTGGAGGCCGCCTACAAGCGTCAGCAGCAGGAAATCAGTGAGTTGAAGGATTTCGTTGCCCGAAACAAAGCCAGAGTTGCCACCAGAAACATGGCCATGTCCCGTCAGAAAAAGCTGGACAAAATGGATATCATTGAGCTGGCTCCGGAACGTGTAAAGCCGGAATTTAATTTTAAGGAAGCCCGGGCTGCCGGACGGTATATTTTCCAAACGGAAAATCTGGTCATCGGTTATGATGATCCGCTGTCCACTCCAATTAACTTTTCTATGGAGCGTGGTGATAAATTAGTATTCACCGGTGCCAACGGTATCGGTAAAACCACCCTGTTAAAAAGTATCCTTGGATTAATTCCTGCCATTTCCGGCAAAGTAACCTTGGGAGATTATTTATATACCGGTTACTTCGAGCAGGAAATGAGCGGTGGTCAAAATAACACCTGTATTGAAGAACTGTGGCAGGAGTTTCCTGCTTATACCCAGTATGAAGTGCGTTCTGCCCTGGCCAAGTGCGGTCTTACCACAAAACACATTGAAAGCCAGGTTCGCGTACTCTCCGGTGGTGAGCAGGCAAAGGTACGTTTATGTAAGCTTATCAACAAAGAAACCAATGTCCTTTTGCTTGACGAGCCGACCAACCACCTGGATGTAGATGCCAAAGAAGAATTAAAGCGTGCGCTGACAGTCTACAAGGGTAGTATCGTCTTAATATGCCATGAACCGGACTTTTACGAAGGTTTTGCAACAAAGGTAATTGACTGTTCCAACTGGTCAACCAAGTTATAAGTCATTTTTAAAATGACTCCAAAAAAGAGGCTGTTCTTAAACAGCCTCTTCCTATTTTACTTTGGTTGATTCACAATACCGATGAACAACGGCTGACCATCCTGCCCGTTAATGACAAAAAGGAACGGGCGATCCAAAACAAAATCCATTTCTTCTTCCGGCGGCATGGCAGCTCCGCACGCAATCATTACCGTGAACGCTGCTGCAATGCATCCTTCTTCGTCAATCATGACTCTTGCCGCATGGGTAGCATCCGTTACTGCCACTTCCGTATCTGTAGTTAATGGAGTAAAATCTGCGGTTGCAAAATCAAACACGTCTGTTACTCCCAGCTTTTTCAAACCGGAAACCAGGCCAAAGTCCGATGCTACATCAAATTTAGGAATAGACGCATTTACGATAAGCGTCTTTTTATTTTCCCATCCGTACTTTTCATATATAAAATCCTGCACTTCTTTCTCTGCCAGCAATTCCTCTGCCGTTACCCCTTCATCCGGCAAAATAAATACCATACTTCCGCTATTTTCCAGACTTTTTGAGATTGCTCCGAACTTTTCACCCCAGAAATAAGTATTGGTACCGGATTCATGCATAAACTCTGTTTCCACATCACCGGATGCCGCATGGAATACTTCTTTAGTGTTGTTTCCTTCGTAGAATTCATCTGCCCATTTTGCCCGGAAATAAACCGTGGTTGCCAGGGCAAGTACGGTCATCGGGTCCATTTCAATTTTGGAGGCCTGGTCTTTTAGTAATCCTCCGGTCTGCTCATTCAGCCAGTCCTGCAGCATTTTATTATACTCCGGAGAGCCCATGACTCCGCTAAAGGAAGAAGTATAATAATTTTCTGCCAAGGTAGTTAAGGTTTCCTGATTATAATTGATTTTATCGCTTAACCAGGCGGAACTTGCCAACAGGCTGGTTACCGTACCATCATCGCAATAATTGGCGTTCCAGAGAATACTTGCATTGTTTCGAAGTTCCTCAATGGAGGAAGCCCCCAACAAGTCTAAAATCTGCTTACGGCTCTCACCATCCGTAGTTTCTGCAAGCATAGCCAATGCCATATAAATATTTAATGGGGAATATATTTTATTTTTTCCTTCCGTATCCTTTAAAAACTCCTGCATAGTAGCTTCATAAAATTCCCGGATGCCGTTTTTATACTCCTCCGACTTCGGCTGCTGCTTCATTCTGGACGCTCTCCAGGCGGAATAAGCTACCTCATCATAAGAAAATTCATCAGTGACCGGATACTGTACCATTTCAGGATAAACAGCTGTCGCAAGCTGACGTGCAGTTGCATCAGTTATTTTTACATCCTTTTCGTTTTCTGTTTCCATCTGTTTCAACTCCTCTTCCTGTGGTGCTGCGCATGCTGCTCCCGGTAACATACAAGCCACGGTTAAAATCACAGCAAGGACCCTTTTGTTCCATTTTTTCATACATACTCCTCCTTCCGGTTTCTGTTTTAAATTATATCACATCTATAACAGATTCACAATTCTATACATTAGACGCAAAATCTCATAAAAAAGTCTCAATATTTTAATAAGAACCTGTATTTTATTTAAAAAAGAAAAACCCTTAAAAGCATTTACTTTTAAGGGTTTACATAACGTACGTGAGAAGATTCGAACTCCCGACACCTTGGTCCGTAGCCAAGTGCTCTATCCAGCTGAGCTACACGTACACAAGGAACCATTCATTTCTGAATAGTTCCTTTTTAATGCCGGCGACCGGAATCGAACCGGTACGGGAGATTAGTCCCGCAGGATTTTAAGTCCTGTGCGTCTGCCAGTTCCGCCACGCCGGCATATTAGAAAAGGTTTCCCATTTCTAATAGTGGGACCTATAGGGCTCGAACCTATGACCCTCTGCTTGTAAGGCAGATGCT
>JAZQJL010000083.1:0-5196 GCA_045541595.1 Lachnospiraceae bacterium
CATATCGTTGCAATCGGACCGTTAGTTATGATGAAGTTTGTTTGTCTGCTTACCAAAGAACTGGGCATTAAAACGATTGTCAGCATGAATCCGATTATGGTAGATGGTACCGGCATGTGCGGAGCCTGCCGCCTTACCGTAGGAAATGAAATTAAATTTGCCTGTGTAGACGGACCGGAGTTTGACGGTCACCTTGTTGATTTTGATGAAGCAATGAAGCGTCAGCAGATTTATAAGACGGTGGAAGGCCGTGCGGTACTACGAGCAAAAGAAGGCGCAACCCATCACGGCGGATGCGGTAATTGCGAGTAGAAAGGAGAAAATACAATGGCAGATATGTTACATAGAGTTCCTGTCCGAGAGCAGGACCCAAGGGTGCGTGCAACTAATTTTGACGAAGTGTGTCTTGGATATAATATGGAAGAAGCCGTGGCAGAAGCAGCCCGATGCTTAAAATGTAAAAATCCTCAGTGCCAGAAGGGATGTCCGGTAAATATTGATATTCCGGGATTTATTAAAGAGGTTCAGGAACAGAATATTGCGGGCGCATACGGTGTAATCAGTCAGTATTCCGCACTTCCGGCAGTTTGCGGACGTGTATGTCCTCAGGAATCCCAATGTGAGGCAAAATGTATCCGCGGCATAAAAGCAGAACCGATTTCTATTGGTAAGTTGGAGCGTTTTGTTGCTGACTGGGCGAGAGAAAATAAAATTCAGCCAAAGGCAGTGGCAGAAAAGAAGAATAAAAAAGTAGCGGTTATCGGTTCCGGCCCTGCGGGTCTTACCTGTGCCGGAGATTTAGCTAAAATGGGTTATGACGTTACTGTTTTTGAAGCTCTGCATGAGGCGGGCGGCGTACTTGTTTACGGTATTCCGGAGTTCCGTTTACCAAAGAATACGGTTGTAAAGAGCGAGATTGAAAATGTAAAGGCACTTGGTGTAAAAATCGAAACAAACGTGATTATCGGTAAGTCTACCACCATTGATCAATTAATGGACGAAGAAGGATTCTTGGCGGTATTCATCGGTTCCGGTGCCGGACTTCCAAAATTCATGGGAATTCCGGGCGAAAATGCAAACGGTGTATTTTCTGCCAACGAGTTTTTAACAAGAAATAACCTGATGAAAGCCTTTGATGAAACATACGACACCCCGATTTTTAAGGGCAAAAAGGTTGCTGTTGTAGGCGGCGGAAACGTAGCCATGGATGCAGCAAGAACAGCACTGCGTCTCGGTGCAACCACCTATATCGTATATCGTCGAAGCGAAGAGGAACTTCCTGCCCGTGTGGAAGAAGTACATCATGCAAAGGAAGAAGGCATTATCTTTAAGCTGCTAACCAATCCGACAGAAATTTTAGTGGATGAGAACGGCTGGGTAAAGGGCATGACCTGCGTGGAAATGGAACTGGGAGAACCGGATGCATCCGGCAGAAGGAGTCCGGTGGTTAAGGAAGGCTCTGAATTTGAATTGGATGTGGATACTGTAATTATGTCTCTCGGTACCAGCCCAAATCCGCTGATTACTTCTACAACAGAAGGGTTAGAGTGTAATAGACGCAGGTGCATCGTTGCGGATGAAACAAACGGTCAGACCTCCAGAGAAGGCGTGTTTGCCGGTGGTGATGCGGTAACAGGTGCGGCTACCGTTATTTTGGCCATGGGCGCCGGCCGTGCTGCTGCAAAGGGTATTGATGACTATTTATCCAACAAATAAAATTGTACAAAATAAACAAAAAATCGTATTAAATTTCTACATTGTAAATAGGAGTTTGCTCTTGAAGCAGACTCCTATTTTTGTTACACTATAAACAGCTTCAAATTATCTTATGATTCATTGTAATCTGTTGTACACCGGCTCAATGGCAGGAGCTTCGGTAAATTTCAACAAAAGTGAGGATGAAAAATTGAATAAAGAAACAGAATATATTCAGTTCCTGACAGACATACAGGAACGGGTAGAGGCTCATTTTAACGGTAAAGTCAAGGGAGAAGTCTGCACTTCTGTCAAAAACAACGGGGTATCGGTAATCGGTCTGATGCTAAAGGGAGAAGGAGAACAGGTAGCCCCTAATTTCTATTTGGACCGGCAGTTTTTGGAATGGATGCGCGGTTTGTGTACATTAGAGGAGATTTCCGATAAATTGTGCATGGCATATCACGAAGAGGTAAAGAAAAATGCCCAGTTAGTATCGAAAATTACGTTCTCCTGGGAGGAATTCCGGCGTGGCGTCTTTGTACGGCTTGTAAACAAAGAAAAAAACAGGGAACTGTTAGAAACGGTTCCATACGGATGTTTTCTTGACCTGGCTTTGGTTTACTATTATTCCGTACCAATTTCCGGTGATGTGATGGGAACCTTGATTATCACAAAAGAACATCTGAAAATTCTTGATATTTCGGAAGAGGAACTTCATCAGGCAGCAATCAGCAATTGTGAACGGTTCCAGCCGGTGAAAATCCGCTGTATGGAAGATTTGCTGTATGACCTTGGGAGAAAAATCGGGGTCAATGTGCAGGAAGCGCAAACCTGTCATCCGTATTTATTTGTAATGACAAATACCAGAGGGATTTTTGGCGCGGTGTCCATGTATTTTAAGGAAGAGCTGGAGTGTTTTGCAAACCGCATCGGAAAAAGCTTCTATGTGCTTCCGAGCAGCGTACATGAAGTTATACTGGTGCCGGACAGCAAAGAGTTCTGCCGGGAATATTTTGCGTCCATGGTAAAGGAAATTAACGCGACACAGGTTGATGCAACGGAGGTGCTATCTGATAATATTTATTTCTATGATAAAAACACAAAAACTATTTCGGTTTGCTAAACAAATATTATTTTTTTTACTGCCGTTTACTGCAATCATGCTAGGTTTCAACGGCTATATGTCTGCAACGGTTTACGGAGGAAACAGCACCGGCTGTTCGGTTTGCGACGGAAAGGGGTGGTTGTTTTGTGATGGTGAACTGGAACATCTGGGACATAGGGTTGGTGATGATACCTGGTACGATGAAAACGGATGGTCCTGTGGCTTCTGCGACGGCTTAGGTGATTATGATCCGGACTATGAGGAGTACCGGTGCAAAAAATGCGGATATCAGGGGTGTATAAGCGAATATTTAAAATGCAGAAGATGCAACAATGTAATCAATGTATTTAATTCCATGGCGCATATTACGTTTTGTACGGAATGCCCGGGAACGACTGTAAAACCGACTGTAAATCCGACTGCACAGCCAACGGTGTCGCCGACACCTTCCCCGGTGCGCGTGCTGCTAGACGACCGTGGTGCCACAAGCACCGGACATACGGCATCGGTAATCATGACAATGGGCAGTTATGGAGATACTATCATTGTGCCGGAAAAGACCGGTTATATTTTTGGCGGCTATTTTACAAAAGTAAAGGGAGGAGGAAATGCTTACTATAACAGCGCAGGAATAGGTGTAAGACCGTGGTCGGAGACGGGAGTGAACCGTCTGTATGCATACTGGATTCCCAAAGCGAATGAACTTCCGAAAGAGGATACGTATGGGGAACCGGAGGTGCTGCCTGAAAAAATAGTAGAAGGAAGCGTGTATCGGGAGGATGCTACGGCACTTTTATATGCAGATGATTATGATGCATCTACAGGACCGATAACGGACGGACAACCTTATCTTGCGTATGACGTACCGGGAATCCGGGGAGCTATTCCCGGTACGGAATCCTTTGCCTTTCGTGCCAAGATGGGAGCCTGGCGGTTAAATTACAAATTGAAAAGATACACGGGGAAAGACTATGTAAAAATTATAGTAATGGTTCCGTATCGCACCCAGTATGAACAGTCAAATGAAGAACTGGTTATCAGCGATCTTCAGGTAAAAGAATATAGCTTTTTGGTACCGAAGGCATGGAGTTACTGGTCCATAGAAGAAAGTGGTTTGTATTATCCGGAGTCGGTCACGGTTACAAATGAAGCCCTTCTAAACGGTGGTTTTACTGTTCAGGTGAGTTATGATGCAGAGATAGCCACGAAATCTCCGGACTATTCTTTGACAAACTATAAAACGGAGAAAGAGCACGTACAGTGGCCGGAGTATGATGAAAACGGTGTGCCGGTGCTGCGTATTACGCTGACCAAAGAAGAATACATTATCTCGGATGAAGTCAATACTCCACCGGATGTGGACAGATACCTTAGTATTGTCTGCAAAAATGCGGCGTGGAAAGATCAACGGGAGGCCAGGGTACGGAATGACCGCTATGAATTTGCAGGGAAAACTGTACTTTCTGATGAATGGGTGCAGGAAAATGCTGCAGAACCGGACATGTCACAACTTCCTGTAAAAGTCGAGGAAATTGAACTTACCTCCTATCTGCAAACCTATCAATCGGGCATAGAGGCGGATGAATTAAAGGAAAACGGAACTTATTCCACCGGTGCAGTCATTACATATGTCGGGGATAAGAACAATGTTGGAGTGCAGGATGAAGTAAAAGAAATCATAAAAAATATGAAGGCCATCCATATCCATACTCCCGTGGCCTGTCAGGGACGTATCGTCAGCGGGGCGGAAGGGGGAATAATTACACTGAAAGATGTGTGGAATGCAGTAACAATACGCGTTGACAATACTGGAACTCATCGAATGATTCCTGGGTACGGAACAAAGGATTTTGCTGTGGCTCTTTCGGGGAAAAGTAATGTGGCAGAACAGGAAGGAATTTATTTGAATCAGGTGAGCTTTCCGTTTCCGGTATACCGGGGGAATGAAGAAACAATGGACAATCAGAAAGATATGATACGGATAGAAGCCGACACCTGGGTAACAATCGGCAGGGAAGAACATTGCTTTTTTGTGCCGGTTACACAAAAGAACGGATCCTATCAGATACAATTCAGAACGATAGCTGTAAATTGTCCTGAGGGGTATGCAAACAGAGCGCAGGAGGGGGCAAACACGGATATGACAAAGTACATTGCCACAGATTCCGCGGAAGTGATTGTACGAAGCTTTTTGCGGGATTTTGAAATTACAGATACGAATGATCCGGCGGCTTCAAAAAGCTTAGAGAAAGGAAAACAGGCGCTGGTATTAAAAAAGGGATATGAATTCTCTTATGCTCTGTTTACCCAGGGGGAGTTTTACGGGGAACATACGGAATGGAGTATCCTTCCGCGGTTCTTTTGGGTATCGGAAGACGAGTCAGAGAGGCAGG
>JAZQJL010000084.1:0-2594 GCA_045541595.1 Lachnospiraceae bacterium
CCCACCTAGCTTAGCTAGGAGTCAAAATACGGGAACCGGCATTCCGGGATAAGGACGAAGGATGAAATGGTAAGGTACATAAGAAAGTATTACAAAAGATAACTTACCAAAGACAGTTCGTACAAAAGAAAACCTACGAAAGATGACAGTTACCAAAGACGGTCATTACAAAAGAACACCAAAATACAAAAGATAAAATACCGGAGTGCCACACGGCTTGTGTGGCACTCTTTTTTATTCATAGGAAAGTTCCTTCCTACGAATAAAAAAGAGCTCCGCAGAGATGCGCACTCGCGCGAAAAAGCAGTTGCCGCAAGCGACCGCACTCGGCGCGAGATTTCTGCATTAGCAGAAATCTTTATTTCTTGTATTTTACAGGGAAGTTGTTTATAATTATAATGAAAAATTCTTCGGAAAAACAGGGAGGATTGTCATATGAAGGACGGATTCATCAAAGTGGCAGCAGCCACTCCGGAAATTAAGGTAGCAGATTGTATCTGGAATGGAGAACAAACGATAAAATTAATAGAAGAGGCAGAGCAACAGGGAATAAAAGTTTTGGTGTTTCCGGAACTTGGGGTTACCGGTTATACCTGCGGAGATTTGTTTTTACAGGACACCCTTTTGGAAACTGCGAGAAAGACCATGTGGAACATTGCAGAAGCAACGGAAGGTAAGGATGTGTTTGTCTTCGTGGGACTTCCTCTTCTGGTAAGAGATAAGCTGTATAATGTGGCGGCAGCCATTCAAAACGGAGAATTGCTGGGCCTGATTCCTAAAAAATATATTCCGAACTACTCGGAGTTTTATGAAGCAAGATATTTTCACGGTGGCAGATCGGAAACCGCAGACATTTTTATAGACGGTTTGCTGGTGCCTTTTGGTCAGAATCTTATTTTTACCTGTCAGGAGCTTGGTATGACACTGGCGGCAGAAATTTGCGAAGATTTATGGACAAGAATTCCACCGAGTAATCTTCATGCTTTGGCGGGGGCCAATGTGATTGTGAATTTATCCGCAAGTAATGAACTTGTAGGCAAGAGTACGCGTCGTCGCAACCTGGTAAAGAGCCAGTCGTCCCAGCTGCTGGCCGCGTATTTATATGCCTGTGCCGGAGAAGGAGAATCTACCACAGACTCCGTCTTTGCCGGACACAATATGATTGCAGAAAACGGAACGATTCTGGCGGAAAAGAGATTTTCCACCGGACTGTGCGTGTCAGAAATTGACGTACAAAAACTTCGTAGCGAGCGTCGCAGAATCGGCAGCTTTATGACGGAGGAGAGAGCAGACTATACAGAGATTCTCTTTACGTATCCGACGGTGCAGCAGGAACTGAAAGAAACGGTGCTGACCAGAGCAGTGGCAAAATCTCCGTTTGTACCGGAGGACGCAGCAAGAAGAAAAGAACGTGCGGAAGAAATTACCATGATCCAGGCACTGGGCCTTAAGAAGCGGTTACAGCATACCAACGGTAAGTGTGCGGTAATCGGCATTTCCGGCGGACTGGATTCTACATTGGCACTGCTGATTACCTGTCGGGCTTTTGATATGTTAAACCTGCCGAAAACCGGGATTTTAGCGGTAACCATGCCATGCTTCGGCACGACGGACCGTACTTATAACAATGCGCTGACTCTGGCAAAAGAGCTTGGCACTACAGTAAAAGAAGTGAATATTGCAGAATCTGTGCGTAAGCATTTTGAGGATATCGGTCATGCGGAAGAAAAGCATGATGTAACCTATGAAAACTCCCAGGCAAGAGAGCGGACCCAGGTGCTTATGGATATTGCCAATCAGAATAACGGCATGGTCATCGGCACCGGTGATTTGTCCGAACTGGCTCTTGGATGGGCTACCTATAATGGTGACCATATGTCAATGTATGGTGTCAACGCAGATATTCCAAAAACCTTGGTGCGCTATCTGGTGGCTTATTTTGCCGAGGAAGCAGCAGACGCGGCAAAGGATGCGTTAAGTGCGGTACTAAAAGATATTTTAGACACTCCGGTAAGTCCGGAACTGCTTCCGCCAACGGACGGACAGATTTCCCAAAAGACAGAGGATTTGGTAGGACCGTATGAACTGCATGACTTTTTCCTGTACTACATTTTGCGCTTTGGCTTCTCACCAAGGAAGGTATTCCGGCTGGCAAAGTATGCCTATGCGGAAGAGTATGAGGATGCCGTGATTTTACATTGGTTAAAAACATTCTACCGCAGGTTTTTTAGCCAGCAGTTTAAGCGTTCCTGTCTGCCGGATGGTCCAAAGGTAGGCTCGGTAGGAGTTTCTCCGAGAGGAGATTTGCGTATGCCGGGTGATGCCTGCGTAAGACTGTGGCTGGAGGAACTGGAAGGGTTAAAGATACAGTAAAATAGAGGGATGCAACCTAAAGTTTACATTTTGAAACCGGTACTTTCTTGCGGATAGTTGAAATTCTGATATGCTGTTTTTACTTACAAAAAGAAAGGAAGTATTTGTATGAAAACAGGAGAAAAGATTGCAAAATTAAGAAAAGAGAATAACTATACGCAGGAACAGCTGGCAGAGTTACTGGGTGTATCCAGACAGTCGGTAAGTAAATATGAATCCGG
>JAZQJL010000085.1:0-3189 GCA_045541595.1 Lachnospiraceae bacterium
AACCCTTACCGATTTCCGGATAATTGTCCGGGTTTGTGGTTACTTCATCGCAGATATCCTGAATCTGGCGGTCCTGGGTAGTATATACACGTAAGCCGCCGGTATAAATCAGGGAAGAAGCCTGGGAGGCGCTGTAACCGAGCTTGGTTTGTAAATCTTCCATCAGCTGGTTGATTACCTCGTCGGTAAAGTAGCTGTAGTAGGAAACTTCAGAGGTTTCTTCTACATGGGATGCGATACGCATATAAACAGATTCCGTGTCGTCTAATGCGGTTTGGTATTCTTCGTCGGTAATGAGTTCCAGCTTGTGCATCATCCAAAGAACCGTATCGCGGCGGTCCATATTGTCCTCCGTATAAGTAAGTGGGTTCATTTTTGTTGGAGATTTTGGAAGACAGGCAAGTACTGCTGCTTCGGAAATGGTAAGTTCATCTACATTTTTACCAAAGTAGGTACGGGAAGCCATTTGGATACCGTAAGCACCCTGACCGAGGTTGATGGTATTTAAGTAATATTCTAAAATAGTTGCTTTGTCTAAGGTGTTTTCCAACTGGATGGCAAGGTACTGTTCCTGTATCTTACGGATGGCTTTATCGAAATCTTTTTCTTCGTCACCGCCACTGAATACCTGGTTTTTTAAAAGCTGCTGGGTAATGGTACTGGCACCGCTTTCTAATCGGCCGGCAGAAAGCATTTCTACTGCTGCACGGAAAATGCTTCGTACATCGATACCGTCGTGTTCCCAAAATCGTTCATCTTCGATGGCAATGAAAGCATCCTGTACATGCTTTGGAATTTCATCAATGGTAACGTACTCACGGTTACCGCCGGCACCTACCAGTGTCTGGGATAAGGTGCCGTCACTGTAATAAAACTTAGTTGTATATCCGGTAGGCACCATGTTGATGTTACTGATGTCCGGAGCCGAGGAGATGAGACCTTCCAGCGTACCGAAGGCAGCCATAACACCGGTAATGCATAAGAATACAATAAATACCAGAAGCAAACGGTATGCAGATACGTTTACCTTGGTGGAAAGTCTTGTGGTTGTTGTTTTTAATTGCCGTATTTTTTTATTGACGGCGGCTTTACTATAATCCATAGAAGTCCCTCACTTTTTGTGCAATATATAATTAAGTAATATTTTCACATTTATCCACTATGTAGTATAACAGAATTTGAATCATTATTCAATGAAAAGTATGAGCGGATTCTTGGAATTTAAACTAAAAATAGACTTTTTGATATTCTTATGTTAAAATAAAAGTTACGATGTGAAGATAGAGAAGGAGAAACCATATGAATCTGCCTAAGGATCCCATCATGTTGTACAGTGTAATCAATTTAAAACTGAGGGACTTTTACTCCAACCTGGATGCTCTCTGTGAGGATTTGGAGCTGGAAAAAGAAGAACTGATAAAGAAACTGGCATCTGCCGGATTTGAGTATAAGGAAGAAGAGAACCGTTTTGTGTAAACAAAGGTGCTATGGAGGTTTTTTTGGACAAACAGTATAAAACCGTCTATCAGGGCGGTGTGGGTGAAATAACAGAAAAAAAATCCCGGTTTATTGCTACGGTTATTCCCTGCGAGGATGAAGAAACGGCACTTCAGTTTATTGAGGCAACCAAGAAAAAATATTGGGATGCCCGACATAACTGTTCCGCGTATACCATCGGATTAAATCATGAGCTGGAACGTTGCAGTGATGACGGTGAACCGCAAAAAACTGCCGGCCGTCCCATGCTGGACGTGCTGCTAAACGAGGGGATTCATAACGTCTGTGTGGTGGTTACCCGGTACTTCGGCGGCATTTTACTGGGTACCGGCGGCTTGGTCCGGGCTTATCAGGCAGCTACCAAGGAAGGCCTGGCAAACAGTACGGTAATAACCAAACAGTACGGAAAAAAAATCCGCATTGTAACAGACTATAACGGTATCGGAAAATTACAGTATATTGTGGCAACTGCCGGTTATACCATGCTGTCCACCGATTATACGGATGTGGTAACGGCGCGGGTCATGGTAACGCCGTCAGAGCAGGATGGCTTCATAAAAAAAGTAACGGAAGCCACCTCCGGCCGGGCAGAAATCGAGGAAGAAGGCGAACTGTGGTTTGCGGATAACGACGGTGAAGTACTTCTGTTTGAAGAGTAGAAGAGGAAATTCAATTTATGGACTTATTTCAATATATGAATGAGGTAAAAAAAGAAAAAGAGTCGCCGCTGGCATCAAGGCTTCGCCCCACAACGCTGGAGGAAGTGGTGGGGCAGCAGCATATCATCGGTAAAGATAAACTGCTGTATCGTGCCATTAAGGCAGACAAAATCAGCTCCGTTATTTTTTACGGACCGCCGGGCACCGGTAAAACCACCCTGGCAAAGGTGATTGCCAATACCACCAGCGCAGAATTTACCCAAATTAATGCTACCTCCGCCGGAAAAAAGGATATGGAGGAAGTAATTAACGGGGCTAAAGAGCGCCTGGGCATGTATGGCAAACGGACAATCCTGTTTGTGGACGAGATTCACCGCTTCAATAAAGGCCAGCAGGACTACCTGCTTCCTTTCGTGGAGGACGGTACGGTTATTTTAATCGGAGCCACTACGGAAAACCCGTATTTCGAGGTCAACGGGGCGTTAATTTCCCGGTCTGTCATTTTTGAACTGAAGTCGTTGCAAAAGGAAGACATTAAGCAGCTGATTTTACGGGCGGTGAATGACAAAGAAAAGGGGCTGGGTTCCTACAATGCCGACATTACCGAAGAGGCACTGGATTTTCTGGCAGACATGTCTAACGGAGATGCCCGCTCGGCATTAAATGCTATTGAACTTGGAGTGCTCACCACAGAACGTTCTGACGACGGAATCATACATATTACTTTGGAAACGGCACAAGAGTGTATTCAAAAAAGAGTGTTAAGATATGATAAAGATGGAGATAATCATTATGATACTATCTCGGCATTTATAAAGAGCATGCGGGGTTCTGATCCAGATGCGGCGGTGTATTATCTTGCAAGAATGCTGGCAGCAGGAGAAGAAGTTGCATTTATTGCAAGGCGCATTATGATTTGTGCGGCGGAGGATGTGTCCAACGCAGATCCCAATGCCCTGGTGGTGGCCACCAGCGCTGCCCAAGCGGTGGAACGGCTTGGTATGCCGGAGGCGCGGATTGTACTTGCCCAGGC
>JAZQJL010000086.1:0-4653 GCA_045541595.1 Lachnospiraceae bacterium
TGTAATACTTAATGCAAACTGTGAAACAGTTGCAGCTATCGAACTGGATGACCCAAGCCACAATACAGCAAAGGCCGCAAAAGCAGATCAATTCAAAAATGAACTTTTTTTCAAAGTCAGTATTCCGCTGATCAGAATTTACACCGGCACAGATTACATAAAAGAAATCAATTATGCATTCGATGAATTGAAATTCCCAAAGACAGAAATCCAAAAACCTACAAATATTCAACAAAACTCTTAATCAGGGTGTCCAGGGTTCGAGCCCCTGGAGATGCACTATGAAGTATCGGTTTTGATGTTAAATCATCGGGGTCGGTGCTTTTTTCTTTGTGCCATTCTTTTCAATTGACGAAGCACAAAAAATAGGGTATCATTATTAGTCAGAACAGACAAGTTTTGTTCTGACTAATTTACTATCATCCGCCCGGCGGCAGAATGTGAGGAACTATGAGACTCAGAAAAGTAAAAGGCGCAAAAGAGGCCATCGACGCAAGCAACCTTGTTATCCACGATGCAGTCACCAAAAAAGGCCACTGGCAGGAAGTATTCGGCAACTCCAATCCAATCCATATTGAAATCGGTATGGGAAAGGGCCGTTTCCTTACTGCTTTAGCAAAACAAAATCCGGAGATTAACTACATCGGCATTGAGCGTTATGACAGCGTTCTGGTACGTGCTCTTGAAAAGCGGGAACAGGAAGAAGAAATTACAAATCTGTTTTATCTGTGCGAAGATGCAAAAAACATCCCCGAGTTGTTTGCTAAGGAGGAAGTTTCACGCATTTACCTGAATTTTTCCGATCCGTGGCCAAAGGACCGTCATGCAAAGCGCCGCCTGACTTCCACCGAGTTCTTTGCCCGGTACAACCAGGTTCTCAAAAAAGACGGGGAAGTCATGTTTAAAACCGACAACCGCATTTTGTTTGACTTTTCTCTGGAACAGGTTCCGTTAGCCGGCTGGCAGTTAAAGGATGTTACCTTCGATTTGCATCACAGCGAGTTTGCAGAGGGCAACATCATGACAGAGTACGAAGAAAAATTCTCTTCTCTGGGTAATCCGATTTTCCGTCTGGTTGCATACCGCTAAGACTTCGAATATACTGATAGTATCAACAAAAGGAGCTGTTTTCATGTCCTATCCGTTTAAACGCCGGCTGGCCGATTTTTTCGCAGACCGCCCGGCATTAAACTGCAAAGCCCTGTGCATCTATCGGTCCCTACAGGAAGTCATCCGCTTGATTAACCCGCCGGAAATTGAACATACTAAAAGAAAAAACCATAAATAGGAGGAATACACCATGGCAATTCATTTTACTGACGAAAATTTCAATCAGGAAGTACTGTCTTCCGATATCCCTGTTTTAGTAGATTTCTACGCAGACTGGTGCGGTCCGTGCAAAATGCTGGCACCGGTTATTGAAGCTTTAGCAGAGGAATATGAAGGCAAAGTAAAAGTGGGAAAGTTAAATGTCGACAACGCACCGGACACTGCCCAGAACTACGGCATCATGTCCATTCCGACTCTCCTTTACTTTAAGAACGGCGAAGTTGTAAACAAGAGCATCGGCGTTGTCGCTAAATCTGAAATCGAACAGGTATTAAACAGCCTGTAAAACACGAGGACCATATGAAATATAAAACAAAAAAAATCCTGTTAGGCCTTCTTGCCGCCGCATTGTTTTTTACATCTGCTCCCCTCACGGTTTATGCAGATGAACCGGCTTCTGCAGCCTCTGCAGAATGGCCAAAGCCACCGGAAATCGAAAGTGCTGCTGCCATTGTCATGGAAGCTTCCACAGGATCCATTCTCTACAACAAGGCTGCCTACGATGCCTACTATCCTGCCAGCACTACAAAGCTGATGACTTCCCTGCTGGCCATTGAACAATGTCCCTTATCCGACATTGTTACCTGCTCCAGGGATTCCGTAGAAAGCATCGGTTGGGACAGCAGCCGTATCGGCCTGGTAGCCGGTGAATCCATTGATATGGAAAATGCTCTTTATGCTATTTTGCTTGCTTCCGCCAACGAAGTTTCCTATGCAGTGGCAGAACATATCGGAGGAACCGTGGACTACTTTGTGTCCCTCATGAATCAACGGGCCAAGGACTTAGGCTGCGTCAACACCAATTTTATCAATCCCCATGGTCTCGATCACGAAGAGCACTATTCCTGCCCTTACGATCTGGCCCTGATTGCAAGAAAGGCAATGGAATACACCACCTTCCGCCGAGTTTCCGGTTCTTATAACCACAAAATTCCGGAAACCAACAAAAACGAAGCCCGGTGGATTTCCAACACACACCCTTTTATTAAAAAGAATGTTGTTTATGAAGGTGTTTTCGCCGGAAAAACCGGTTCCACCTCCAAGGCGGGCAGTTGTCTCGTTACCTGTGCAGAAAGAAACGGCATGACTTTAATCTGTGTCATCATGAAAGCGCCAAATTCCTCTACTGTCCAGGCAGAAACAACCAAGCTTTTAGACTATGCCTTTAACAACTTTACCCTGACCCCGCTGGCCGCATCGGAAAGTTCTGCAAAAAATGCTTTTCCGGTTCTTTTTGAAGACGAAGAAGCTTTAATTTCCGATGTTTCTTCCCCGCTTTCTGTCAGTGATACCTCTTTAGTGCTCCCAACCGGAGCTTCCTACAGTGACCTGACAAAGCAGATTACCCTTTCTCCAAGCGCCCTCTTTGTTGCCGGAGAAAACGAAATCGGCCGGGTGGACTACTATTATGCCAAAAACTATGTGGGCTCCGCTGAAATTATCTATCACAGTGAAGAAGATATTATTGTGGTTCCTACAGCGACCCCTTCGCCAACACCTGTGCCAACAACCTCTGGGGAGCATCCGTCCGACGATACTTCTAAAGAAGCCAGTACCACTATAACTACGCCGGATCCGGAAAACGACAACCGGCCACTGATTATCGGTATTATTGTGGGTGTGGTAGTTTTGGCTGCAGGACTTTACATTGTCCTCGTAGAAATTCCTTACCGGAAGAAAAAGAAAGCCTACAACCGCAAGTACGGCAAACATATTTCATAAAATGCAAAAGAAAACCCTGAAAACCATGTTTCTTATACATAGTTTTCAGGGAATTTTTATTTTTTACTGGCCCATTGCCGCCAGAAGCTTTGCAATATCTTCCGGTGTCATCATGGCATTTGGATCTGAAGATAACCCTGCCAGCGGATCTGCTGCCGGCTCTTCCACGGTTTCTTCCGCAGCCGGAGCAACTTCTTCCACCGGTTCAGGCAGCGGAATCTCTTCCATCGGAGTCTCCTCCACACTTTCTTCGTTATCAAACAAGCCCGGAATGTCAAACAGCTCAGACAAATCCATGTCCTCCGGAAGTTCCGGAATTTCAAGTTCGTCTGCTGCCGGTATTTCCATAGGAATTTCTTCTGCTACCGGTTCTTCCATAGGTAGCTCTTCTGCCGCAAACACCTCCATGACAGGTTCTTCTACAGGGATTTCCTCCTGTACTTCTTCTGCCGGAAGGGCATCTGCCGGAATTTCTTCATCAAATAATTCTTCTGTTAAAAATTCCAGGTCTTCCATTACAGGAAGTTCTTCTACCACCGGTGCCGGGGCTTCCTCATTCTGCTGAACTTCCGATTCTGCGAAAAACTCAGGAACTGCAGGTTCTTGTTCTTCTGCCGGAGTTGGAGCAGGAGCCTTAACCACCGCCTTGGTATTGTCTGTAATGGCATTTCTGATTTCTATCATAACGTATTCCAATGTTTCACGTTCACTGATAGCCAGCTGTCTTGCATTTTCTTTATTAAACTTAATAATAGACTTGGTCTGGTTTGCCTGCTTTTCGGAAAGCATGTATATTTCATGCTCCAGATTTTCAATCTGGTTCTGAATCAGGTTGTTCTGGTTCTTCAGCACATCAATCAGTTCTTTTTGGGTACTTTCCATTTCTTTCATGTGCTTGGTGATTTTTAAGCGGAACTCTCCGTCTCCACCGGCAGAAATGGTTTCCGTCTCTCTCACCGGATTGTCTTCCTGCGGGGCCCAATTCTTGGCTTTATCGGAAAAAACAGCATTCAGAAACAAAAATGCCGATACCAGCAGCAATACTGCCGCAATGATTACCACAAAAACTTCTTCATGAAATTCCATTAGTATATACATGGCAGTAAAACATGCTGCCACAAACAGAATGCCAAACCCTATCTTCATCCATATTTTTTTTGCTGTTTCTTTTCCGTTCATACTTATCCTCCTTAGTTCTTTGGCATCGGAACCAAGTCGTCCCGCTTTATGTGGAGAAACCCCCTTCTTCTACTATACACCATCGTTTGAAATCCCGCAAGTAAAAGCGCAAAGAATAGGTCAATTTCCCTTTCAGCCACCCTTGACTTTAAAATCCCTATCCCCTATAATGAAACAGTGGTTATTCCATATGCTCTCATAGTTAAATGGATATAACGGGCCCCTCCTAAGGGTCAGTTATAGGTTCGATTCCTATTGGGAGCAGTCTGTAATAAAATCAAAACCACCAGCTTAGCTGGTGGTTTGCTCTGCGGCTATAAGCCGCTGTTCCCAGCTTGCCTCTAAAGAGGCTCTGAAAGATCCGCCTTCCGCACTGCGGTCACGGGCTGGCTCTAAAGAGCCTCTTTTTATTTGCCCTTTTCC
>JAZQJL010000087.1:0-5797 GCA_045541595.1 Lachnospiraceae bacterium
ATGGCTACGATCCGACTTATCCACCTGCTGGTCAGAAAGTCTGCTTTCTGTCAACAGCAAACGCTTATAACGTCCGCCCAAGTCTGCGGTAGCTACGTTTAATACTTCCTGTTCCTTTTCCGTGGTAGTAATTCCCCGCTGAAAAGCTTCTGTCATAACCGCAGTCTTTAATGTGAACTCCGATTTCAGCTGTTCTTTAATTTCTTCCAGTTTGGTACGCTGTGCGTTGGTAATCGAAGTGTCCTCCAGCATTTTATCCACTTCTGCCATGGAATCTTCCACTGCCTTTACGTCATTTACCGCATTGATAATTTCATCAATCATACGGCAAATGCCTGTGGTAAACGCCTCGGAGCCCTGGGTGTTGATGGTAAGCTTCTGGTTAAAGTTTACCTCGTACTGGATTGGCTGGTCCTTTTTTGTATAGGTAATCGGCTCCTTTGCCGGGTCTGCAGTATCTGTTACCGTACAGTCAAAGTAGTGCTCCGGCCGAAGATCGTTCACATCGAAGGTATCCTTAACGTATTCCACTTTGATATCGGTGGAAGTACGCAGGGTTTCGTACATATCATCCGCCATAATCAACTCACCGGTTTCCGGAATGAAATGAATATTGCCGTCCTCCGGCTGATATGCGTCTCCGTCCAAAATGGATTTGGTCACCATTTTAGGAACTCCGTTTTCACTGCCGTCTAAGGTCACCGTCTGTCCTTCTTTGGTGGTGTACGTAAACTTAATGGAGCCATCGTCTACCTCTGTGTAGGAGAGCTTCATGCGATATGCCTCGATCTTGGATGGCACGGTATTGTCCCAGGCATCTAAATCATTTGGGTCGTATGCATCAATATCCACCTCGTTGATAATGGTGGAAATACGGTCAATGCTCTCTGCTTCCAAAGGTTCCGTAATCTCATATTTTAAATTTGTGGTTGCTTCGTTAAACACCAGGCTGGTGTCGGTTTTATATCCGCTGAACACATACCGGCCGGCATAATTGGTATTACCCTCCTGATACAGCTGGCCTCTTAACTGCTCCAAATTGGTAGCAATGGCATTTCTGTCCTCAGCGGTAGGGTAATCATTGGCACCCTGGTTACAGTAGGTGTTCATGGAAGTGATAATACTGTTTACCGTATTCAGCGCACTTTCAGTGACATCCATCCAGGCAAGGGCATCCGGAATGTTTTTCTCGTAGTACTGGTTCAGTTCCGACAGATTGGTACGGAATTTCAGTGCACGAACCGCTACGATAGGATCATCCGATGGCTTTGTAATCTTTTTTCCGGTGGAATACTGCTGCTCCAGATTACTCAACAAATTTTTATTATTGTTGATATTATAGAGCGCATTATTCGTCATCATCTTGTTTGTAATACGCATATCCGGTCCTCCAAATCAGTCTGTTACACCACGGTATTTATCAGTGTATCATAAGTTTCATTCATTACGGCAATTACCTTGGCTGCAAGGTTATATGCCTCCTGATATTTTGCCAGGCTCATTGCTTCTTCATCAATGTCTACGCCTGCAACGGAAAGGCGCTGGCTGGTTACCGCCTGCACAATGTTTTCCTGACTTTCCGCGAAATTTAAGGATGCTCCGGTATCTACACCCACTTCACCCACCAGGGTCTGTAAGAATGCTGCCGGATCGCCCTGCTTAAACATGGTAACATCGCTCTTTAATGCAAGCAGCTTATTAGCTATATCGGCATTTCCGACGCCATTAATAATATCTGATGCGGCAGAAATTGTATGCGGATTCATCTGAATGGTCTCGCTCACGGTAAAGTTAGCCGCTGTCAGCATATAATACGGAGCCTCTGTCTTTAACGGGTCAGAATCAAAATCGGACATGGTCACGTTTTCTTCACCCTTTGCTCCGAAACTGTTTAAATTGTACTGTTCTGCCGTCATCGGATTGCGGGCAGAGAAGAAATTCACACCGGTATCACCGTTTAAGTTAGTACCGGACGCATGCACCTCATTAAACTCCTGTGCAAATACACGGATAAACTCATTTAGCTGTGCATGGTAATAAGGAATTCCCTTATAGTCCATGGTGGTACCGATGGAAATTTTTGTACCTTCCGGATACTGGCGTCTTGCCTCATCCTTTAACTGGAAGGTGTAGCTGTAGGTACCGTCATCATTTGCGGTTACCGTAAAGGAAGTATAGGCATACTCACCGTTTCCGATGGTAATTTTTCCTTCCGGCGGAATATTTAAATCCTTTAAATTATTAATATTTGTGTTAGTTACGGTAACCTCCGTAGCTCCGTCGTCCACTTCGTCTGCAAAGCCCTGAAGATTCTCTTTATTATTACCGTCTCTTACTTCAAACAGCGCCTTTAAGGTACCGGCCAGCGTAGCACTTTCCGGATTTAAGCGTTCTCCGTTATCCCAGTAAATATCGTATAAACCATCCACGTCGCACTGGCTCATGTTTTCTGTTCTTGGGATAACCTCCAGCTGCTTTGCGTCGTAATTATCTACTAGAAGCTGGCCATCCAGCCGGACAATATATTCTGTCATACCGCAGTTGCCCACTTCACGTTCTGTTACGGATATATTGACGATTTTAGACAACTCGTCAATGAGATTTGCTCTCTGGTCTCTTAAATCGTTGGCGTTTTGTCCGCCGATTTCCACTGTGTTAATCTGCTTTGTTAAGGTAGCCACCTGGGTGGACAGGGAATTAATTCTGGATACCTGGTTCTTTACTTCATAGTTACACTCCGTCTGTACCTGGTCAAGGCTGGTGGACAGAGAGTTGAAATATTCACACATGCTCATGGCATAGTTGGAAACCTGGGTTCTGACCGTTAAGTTGGCCGGGTCTTTTGACAATTCCTGCAACGCGTCATACATATTATCAAAGGTAGTCGTGAAGCCTTCCAGCTCAATTTCATTTAAGTAAGACTGTACTTCATTCATGAAATAGCTTCTGGACTCATACATGCCAAGTAAAGAATTGTTGGAACGATATTTTTCATCATAGTATTGACTGCGCATCTGGGTAATTTCGTTGACTGCAACGCCGCTTCCCAGCATACCGTAACGGTTGTTGGTGGAAATCGGAGTGTCTGCAGACTGCTTGATTACCTGTCTGGAATACCCTTCCGTCTCAATATTTGCAACATTATGGGCCGTAATATTGAGGCCGGATTTTGCTGCGTATAAACCGGTAGTACCAATATTCAGTCCAAAAAATGTATTTGCCATAAAAAAACTCCTTTTATCCAAGTGAGGTCAGCAAATGCTCTAACATCTGGCTGACTACATTGATGTATCTTGCGGATGCGTTGTATGCCTGCTGGAACCGGATCATATTGGTCAGCTCTTCATCGGAAGAAACCGCCGTTACGGAAAGGCGCTGGGTATCTACACTGTTTACCAGTGTTTCCTGACCCTGGAAAATGTTCTTGAACTTTTCGCCTCTGGTTGCCAGAGCACCAATCATCTCTGTGTAATATTCGTTGAAATTGTGTTCTTTATATTCGTTTGGTGTCAGGGTAGAGAATGGTTTCTGCCACTCCGACATCAGTTTATTACAAATTTCTACCGCATAGTCTCCGGTTTTATCGTTGGAGGAAAGAGGAATCAGGGACGGATCCTTCATGATGTTGCCGTTTACCTCAATTTCGCCAAGGGTAAATAAGCTGTAGTTGTTGGAAGCATCTTCTTCGTTATACTTCCAAACCTCTACCTCCTGGAAGATACCGTCCACCTCAATAATTGCCGTGGTCTTTTCGTATCGTTCCATGGACTTACGGTTAAATAACGCTTCGCCCGGGGTGAAATTCTCATCCATGCCCACCGGTGCATTTTCTTTATCAAAAATGAGGATTTTTTCGCCCTCTGCCGTAATTACTTCTTTGTTTGGACACAGCAGATCATTGATGGTTGTTACGATACCATGAATCAGCTGGTCGAATTCAGCCTGAACGCAAACAATGGCAGATGCTTCAATCTCCAGATTGAAGGTTTCCACCTCTTTTTCATATTCACGGTACGCTTCGTCATAATCGTCCTTATAGAAATATCCTGTTTCGTCAGTGTAATCCGCTTTATCAGGCTCAACCGGAATATCTGTATGTTTGCCGACTTTGTCACCGCGCACCAACAGCAATCCCTTTAAGGAACCGATGTCGGTATTTGCCTCGGAGCTTGGCAGCGGCTTGAAATTATATACCGGTACATCGCCGAAGGCCGGCCAGTACGGTTCAATCATTCCGGTGTCGTTTTCTAACAGTCTGGTATCCATATGATACACCAAATCTTCCGAAACCAGCATCTGATTTTCGAACATAACAGTAACTACGCCGTTGGTATGTTCTTTATAAGTTACATCACCAAGGCCTCCCAGCTCGTCCAGCAAAAGATTTCTGGCATCTCTGTAGTCGTTGGCATGTTCCATTTTACTTGCTTCAAATTTTTGGATTTCTCCGTTTAAGCGCTTAATTTCATCTGCAATTTCATTGATTCTGGATACCGTGTTACGAATGTTGGTATTTAAGCTTAACTGGTATTCCTTTATTTGTGTATATACCGTTTCTGCTCTCTCAATGAAGCTTACTGCCGTCTGGATGAAGCTGGAACGGGTTACAATGCTGTCCGGTTCTTTACAGAGTTCCTGCATTGCCACCCACAAGTCTTCCACGGAGTCCTGGAACGCAACGCCTTCGGTTTCACCTAAGATTTCTTCCATCTCGGTGGCACATTCGTACTGGGCCTCATAAAATTGCTGTCTGCCCAGCTCCTGGCGGTACGCTTTATCTAAAAAAGTATCTCTTACCTGGGTAATGGCCGCTGCAGCTGCACCGTGTCCAACCTGCATGTAAGAAATATGTGTAGTTCCGATATTAGAGTAGAAAGAGTCCGTCTGCAGGGTCTGCTGGCGAACATAGCCTTCGGTTTCCAGATTGGAGAGATTATGCGCTGTAGTATTTAATCCACGCTGACTGACCTGTAAGCCGGATACCCCGGTATATAAACTGCCCATTAAACCCATGGCGCTAACCCTCCTTTCCTTCTTTCTTTCTTAAACGTAAATCAGACAGAGTTGTCCTGAGCACGTTGCATTTACTGCTTTGCATCAAACATCCCTGTCTGAGAAGCCGTCATATCCCACTGACCGGCATTCTTTGTATAATTATTTCCAGGTACGATCCTTGTACTCTGGAGCAGATTCATATTGTATGAAATCATTTCAAGCGACTGTTCGATTAAATTTCTGTTATGTCCGTTCACTTCTGACAAGCGCTTCAAAACGTCTGTCAACTCCTTGTGAATTACGGCCAGTGTCTGCTGCTCCTGCGGCTGACGATCCAGTAATTTGATCAGATTCGGTAAGGTTAAGTCTGAAACTTTCTTGTTCAGAACCACACTGATATTCTTCATTATTTCAGTTCGCTTTTGTTCTAACCCGCTGATTTTTCCGATAGCAGACTGCTCAAACTCCGTAATGTCCTGAACCTGCTTCAGGTCATTTGCGATGATTGCCTGAGTCTTTTGTTCTACTACCGGCAGCAGCTCCTGATAGGCCGCCTGCTCCTGTTGGAGAGTGGCTATCAGTTCTTGCATTAAGCTTGCCATGGCATGAATCCCCGTCTCTTATAAAGTAAATCCATTCAACAACTTGTCTGCCAGCGCGGACATCGGAACATTGTAAGTACCGTTTGCCATACTGTTCTTTAATTCCTGGACTTTTTCCGCACGGACATCTTCTGCCTGAGCAACAGCCTGCTTTGCGATCTGAAGGTCTCTGCCGAAGGAAGAAATCTCGACAGAATCCT
>JAZQJL010000088.1:0-11875 GCA_045541595.1 Lachnospiraceae bacterium
CGACATGGCTACGATCCGACTTCTTGTAGCAATACGAATGCTTTTACTGATGTAAAATAAAAAAGCACAGGGAACAACATTTTTGTTGCTCTCTGTGCTTTTGTTTTGCCTATCCTTATTTTGCAATAATTCTGTTGAAGCTCTTCTTACCCTTCTTTACAATCTTACCTTCGCCGGATAAGTCTTCCTTCGTAAACTTCATACCGATATCGGTTACCTTTTCACCTTCTACGGTTACACCGCCCTGTTCAATGGCACGTCTTCCTTCGGAACGGGACGCTACCATACCGGCTGCTACCATCATGGAAATGATGTCAATGGCACCTTCGGTAAACATATCTTCATTTAATTCGGTAGTCGGCATGTTTTCCAAGCTGCCGCCGCCTGCAAATAACGCCTTGGATGCCTCCAGCGCCTTGTCTGCTTCTTCCTGACCGTGAACCAGCTTTGTAAGCTCAAATGCCAGAATTTCCTTTGCCTGATTTAACTGGCTGCCTTCCCAGGCTTCCATCTTTTCAATTTCTTCCAGCGGAAGGAAGGTTAACATCTTTAAGCACTTGATAACATCCTGGTCACCTACGTTTCTCCAGTACTGGAAGAATTCAAACGGTGTAGTTTTGTTTGGATCGAGCCATACAGCGCCGGACTGGGTCTTACCCATCTTCTTACCCTCAGAATTTAACAGAAGGTTGATTGTCATAGCGTATGCATCCTTACCAAGCTTTCTGCGGATAAGTTCGGTACCACCCAGCATGTTACTCCACTGGTCGTCACCACCAAACTGCATGTTACATCCGTACTTCTGGAACAGTGCCAGGAAGTCGTAACTCTGCATAATCATGTAGTTGAACTCTAAGAAGCTAAGTCCCTTTTCCATTCTCTGCTTGTAGCATTCTGCTGTAAGCATACGGTTAACGGAAAAATGCGGACCAACCTCACGGAGAACTTCGATGTAATTTAAGCCCATCAGCCAGTCTGCGTTGTTTACCATCATTGCCTTTCCGTCAGAGAAATCAATAAACTTGCTCATCTGCTGCTTAAAGCATTCGCAGTTGTGGGCAATGGTTTCTGTTGTCATCATCTGACGCATATCGGTTCTTCCGGAAGGGTCACCAATCATTGCGGTACCGCCACCGATTAAAGCGATTGGCTTGTTACCTGCCATCTGCAGTCTCTTCATTAAGCAAAGTGCCATGAAGTGACCTACATGAAGGCTGTCTGCGGTTGGGTCAAAGCCGATGTAGAATACAGCTTTACCTTCGTTAATCATTTCTTTGATTTCCTTTTCGTTTGTTACCTGGGCAATCAGGCCTCTTGCGACTAATTCTTCATAAACAGTCATTTTCTTTTCCTCCTACTTTCTAAATAGTTCTGCTCTCTTGCTAAAATAGAAAAAGCTTCGTCCCATATAAGGACGAAGCTTGAATTATCTTCGTGTTACCACCTTAATTCATAAATGACTCACATCATTTACCTTAGCAAGTACAGCCAGTGCGATACTCTGACCGGATAACGGTTGTCTGCCGTCGCAGCCTACTCATTTCTTTTCGGTGCGCAACTCCAAGATGTATTCATGATGGGTTACCTTGCGCCTCTCATCTGCCGGCTGCTTTCTGTCAGGATAGTTCATCACTACTTCTTCTTATCAACGTTTTTGATAGTGCAATTATAACTACTGTTTATTTGTTTGTCAAGGATTTTTCTCTATTGACTTATTTCTACCTATCAAAGATAATGAATTTATTACAGTTCAGCGCAAACGGATGGCGCGGGCTGAACTATTTTATATTACTTCGGAGATCCCTTTGTATGAATCAGAAAAACACCGAAAAACTATATACCTTAAGTGAAGCCTGCGAACTCCTCTCCATTTCCACTGCCACCGGCCGAAACTGGATGAAGTCCGGGCGTCTGGTTTCTGTTGCTTCTTTGGGCACAGCGCCGGTATTTGAGGAAGCAGCTCTTCTTTCGTTAAAAGAAGCACTTGCTACCGGCTCCCTGACCGGTTTAAAAAGCCGTAGAAATAAAGTTTACATAAACGGTACACAAACCTATGGTTCCTATCTTTCGAAAGAATCCAAAAATCATGCGGCAATGAGCCAATTGTCGGATGCATTGGCAAAGCAACAGCTTGTTCCGGATAACTCTCTGCTTTATTGCCTGCTCCGTCACTGTGCCGAACAGCTTTGCAAAGAAGCCGGCAGTAAAAATCCGTTTCTGTTTGAGGATTTACTAAATAATCTTATTTCCGCAGATGAGTTTGAGCATTTTCAAAAAACGTATCCCGGCCTTTGTGATATTTCTTACTCTTATGTTCCTTTGGAAGATACCCTGGGCTTTCTTTACCTGTCCTTATGCAGTCTTCGTGACAGGAAGTCTTCCGGCTCCTACTATACCCCTGCCGCTCTGGCAAAAAAACTTGTAGAGCAACATATCACCGGCTTGAATGCATCCGCAAAAATTTTGGACCCAAGCTGTGGCACCGGCATTTTTTTGCTGCAATTACCGGAAAACATACCATTGCAGAACATTTACGGAACCGATTTAAATCCGGTCAGTGTTATGCTGACACGCATTAATCTAGCTATAAAACACCAAATTTCCACGCAGGAAGAACTGGATGTTTTAAATAACAATATTACGGTTTCCAACTTTTTGAACCTTGAAACAGAAGTTACCTTTGACATCATCCTTGGTAATCCGCCCTGGGGCGCCAAACTTTCTGTTCCGGAAAAAAAATACTATCAACAGCATTTTTCCTGCGCCCGCAGTAGTTCCATGGAAACCTCTGATTTATTTTTAGAGCAAAGCATGAAACAGGTGTCTCCGGGAGGATTGATTTCCTTTGTTCTACCGGAAGCAATTCTTACTGTAAAGTCCCATACTCCGGTGCGGGAATTGTTGCTTAAGCATACTGCCGTGCATTCCGTGGAATATTTGGGAGAAGTTTTTGAAAAGGTGCATTGTCCTAGTATAATTTTGACCGTCGTAAAAGACAGCACCAAACCTTTTTTCAAGAATGTACCTGTTACTCTCCCTGACGGAACCATTAATTCTACACATGTAGACCGCATATATCAAGCAGATTTCTTCTCTTTTTCCCTAAGCGACCCGGAGTATCAGTTGCTACAGAAACTATTTAACCGCCCTAACTGTACTACACTTGTAGACAAGTCAGATTTTGCTTTAGGTATCGTCACCGGAGATAATGCCACGCGGTTACACTCCGCCCCGGCTCCCGGATTAGAACCTGTCATCAAGGGAAGTGATATCAGTAAATACCATATCCACTCTGCCTCCGCTTATCTTCGCTTTCAGCCGGATCAGTTCCAGCAGACCGCACCGGAGCATTTTTACCGTGCTCCTGAAAAGCTGTTCTACCGCTTTATCAACAGGCAATTGATTTTTGCTTACGATGCCACCGGACTGCTCTCTTTAAACAGTTGCAATATACTGATTCCGCGTATCGACGGCTTGTCCGTAAAATACATTATGGCCATCTTAAACTCCGGCGTGGCTCAATTTATATTTGAGAAAAAGTTCCGCTCCGTGAAGGTACTGCGCTCCCACTTAGAACAAATTCCGATTCCTATAGCGGAAGAAACGGTCCAAAAAGAAATCACCGGGTATACTGAGATTCTTATGAAAGCGGAAGAATCTTCCCTGGAATATAAAAACACATTCTCTCTTTTGGATAAACGGATAGCAGAGCTGTATGGTCTTTCCGCCGAGGAATATCAACTTATCTGCTCCTAAAAGCTTCTTACAATACGAAAGGAACCGGAATATCTCCGGCTCCTGATTATATTAACCAATTAGTTTGCCAATCTTTCTTCTGCATAAGCAATCAATTCCCGTTCTGCCTCTATTTCGTGGGCATACGGATAGGTTTTTGCCACCTTTTCAAAACATGTCATGGCAAGTTCTGCCTTCTTTTCCTCCTTTTCCACATACTTCGCGTAGAGATATTCCGTACGCTGTGCGCTTGGAGACTTTTTCATGGCTTTCAGAAAATTCTTCAGTTCTGCCGTATACAATTCTTCCAGCTTTTCTTTACGGTTCTCTCCCACAAGTTCACAGTAGATGCGGTCCGCATTCAACATATGCCTGTGAATGCCTACCATACCATTCTTCCCGCTCACCAGGTGTTCCATCAGTTCCGCCGCTTCTGCATAGTTTCCCTCATCCAGCAACCGATTGCAGGCAAATACAGCAACTGTAGCAATCAGACTGTTTTGCATACCGTCTTCTGACGGCAGTTCAAACCATTCCTTGGGAAGTTCCTTCAACCGTTTTCCCAAAGCCACCTGCTCATTAATTTTCATTTGCAGCCAGAATGCTTTTAATGCCTCCGGATGCTTACCGAGAGACCATGCATTGTGTCCGTCATTCGGCATTCCCTGCAGTTTCATCGGAATACCATTTAATATCACGGTAAACAAGCCAATGCCTGCCCATAACAGCACCATGAAATTTGCATAGGTTGGTTTCCAAACAACAAGTACTACTACCATTGGAATCACGGATACCACAACATTTGCAATACAACCGCCCAAATTATATAATACATACGGAATTTTTCCATCCACCATGTCCGGTGGTGCCATCAGGCACTGTCCGCCGGTTCCGGATAAAGAAAATCTCTTCAGTTTCAACTTTCCTTCTGTTTTTACCCACATGAAACTTCCGATGCGGAAGGAGGAATACTTGTATCCGGTCAGCAGTCCGAAAATCAGATGACCACCTTCGTGTACCACAACCTGCAGAAAATAAAACAGCAGAAGAAATACATACACACCCAGAAGCCCCGGGAAAAACTTTTCCGGAGGAAGTTCATCTATTATCGGATCCAGCACGGAACCGATAAACCATCCCACACCAAAACTTGCTCCAAGAAAAACTATAATCATTACTACCGCCTGCCACGGAAATTTCTTTTTTTTCGTATCACTCATTCTCCTAATCCTCCCTAAAAAAATCACTGCGTCCCATTAGCAGAACGCAGTGAAACTAACCATATTATATACTTACTCTTCTTGTTTGTCGACTGTTTTTTAGGATTAATTCCCCGCTGCCGCCGCACTCGCCGCTGCGGAAGAAATCATTACCGCACAAAGCGCTGCCTGCTGTGCTGCTACCATGGCAAGAGTTCCTACCATCGCAGTTACTTCAGCATCGCTGTTCTTAGCATAATCACTGGAAACAATCATTGCAGCATGCATCAGACGTGTCTTCTTGTCTATTCCGAAGAAACCGTAGCCCTTCTGCTCTGACAGGAAGGCATCTACCGCCTTAATATCCTCTACCAGCACTTCTTTTGCCACCGGAAGCATAGCCAGAGAAGCCAGTACCACCAATTCATGATACTTTCCGTATTTTACATTAGAATCCCGCAGTGCGTCATATAGTGTGGTAACCTTATTGCACTTTTCTTCCGGTACGCCATCTGCAATAGCCAGTACATGCGCCAGCGCCTGCACATCATTACTTGAAGAGAAGCTCTCTTTCAGCTTCTTATAACAAGTCTCCATTTCTTCCATTAACACATTGTCATCCTTTTCGGAAATGGCCATTAACACCGCATACACACTGTCTTCGCCGGAAGTCAGGAACGGATGATCCTTCTTCATCTTGTCATAAATTGTTTTTGCCTTTTGGGACAGTTCTTCCGCCTGCTCCGCAGAAACCATGTCAGCCAGCACGGAAGCTGCCAACACCAGATATTCGGAGCCGGAAAAGCTCTTCTTCAAAATATCATAATACTGTTTGGTCTTGTTCATTTTTTCCTCCGGTGCCGCATCAGCTGCCAATAAGGATATTAACGGAAGCTGCACGTTGCCACGGAAATTCGAAAAAACCCCTGTGCTCTCCTTCAACAGTTTCTTGCAGGTTTCCAGTTTTTCTGCATCGGCAACCACTTCTTTATTTAAGAAAGCCGCACCGCACACCGCTACAAGCAAATCGTTTTCCCACTTAAAGGTACTGTCCACCACATCCCGGTTACTGATAAAATTATTACAAAGCTTCTGTAAAGATTCTCTCATGTTACTTCTCCTTGTTCTCCCAAACTTATTTTTTAATTCTTCTTAAATGTCCCACGTATTTGATACCAAAGTGTATCGTTACAATGATGTGAACCACCATTGCTATGCGCAACAGCGTTGCAACAATGGTAAAAAATGTCCCTTCAAAAAAATGCAGAATAAGAAACTGCCAGGCCAAATATAAGAAAAACGTGATAAACATTGGAATCATGCGACCCTTAAAAATACGTTGCATCATCTCCAGTTTTGAGCTGTCATCAAAGAAGATTTCTTCCTCCTCCTTCATGTCAGCCACCGGCTTACGGAAATAGCTATAACCCACATATGTGGTAATGTATTCCCAGCCGCAATCTTCAAACATCCGGATATATTCCTGTTTATTGACATTACCCTCTAAATTATAATCCAGCTGGTATACAACCTCTTCCGGTTCACACTTTTCAAAATGATACTGACCGATTCCGGTAACGGCAGTGAACTTCCAGCCTTCCTTATGCCGGCGTGAAAGATACTGCTGTTCCTTATCGTATTCCGTAATGGTATAGTATCTAAATTCCTGTTTCGTCTGCATTTCCGATGTCCTCCGTTGAATTCCTGTACAGGCGTTTAATCCGCGCTTTTTCCAGCTGTAAGACTTCCATGCCAAGCTCTGTAATTACATACAGTTTACGCTTGTCTTCTTCTCTCACAAACCGGATCAGCTTGTCTTTTTCCATTTTAGATAAACTTCCATACATTGTTCCCGGACTTAATCGGATTTCTCCTTCCGTCATCCGCTCTACCATCTGCACAACACCGTATCCATGGTTTGGTGTCTGCAGACCAAGCAGGATGTAAAAACCGGTTTCTGTCATAGGGACATAAACCTTTTTAATGTGTGCGTCCATAGAAGCCTCCTTCAATTCTTGACAACCGGGAAACAAAATGCCCTGTTGTCTTTCACTTCGATACATCGCACTGCAATACTCGTACTACGATATATACTATATCGCAGTGCAATACATTTGTCAACCATTTCTTTGAAAAAAAACGCCTTCCCTGACAGTATATCTCGGAAAGGCGCATTTTGAAAGAGTTTTACTATTTAATTTTCAAAGATTTCAGATATATTTTTTGCTCCGGCGTGATGCGATAACTCTCTACCGCTTTCTGAATTGTTTTATTATGTGTCCAGACATCCAGGCGTTTTTCCTGAAGATACGGTAAAACCGCATCATACTGTTTTGCCAATGCCGTTGCGAAATACCAGGCCACCACCATTTTTACATAATACTCTTCCGAGGAAATCGAAGCCACCAAATCCGGATATTCCGGCAAAAATGCTTCATCCAGGTAATATTTCATCAGCATATTCACACCAAAACGGACAGTGTAGGTTTCCCCGCTTGCAATCCAAAGTTTTACCTGTTCATACAGCCTATGCAAATTCTTTTTTAACACCTTCGGAGACATCATATCACAGGTTGCCCAGTTGTCCACATAGGGCAAAAACTCATCCAATGCCACAATGCAGGCGTCAAAATCTTTCATGGATTCTACCAGAAATCCATGCAGATTATTTTCCTCATAGTAGTGATGCGGCAGCTTTTGCAAAAATGCAACTGCCTCCGGTGTGCCTTTTAATTCCTTGGCTAATTTCCGCAGTTCCGGTGTGCGGACACCGATAATCACCTCCGGATTAATAGTTGGCATCAGCTTACTGTGGAATTGCTTGTATTCTAAATCCTGTAATTCAAACAGTTTCTCGGTTATTGCACTCATCTGCTCTTTACTCCCAGGTCTTCCAAATTTCCGGCTGATAACCCACGGTTGCCTGTTTTCCGTTTCTTACAATTGGGGTTTTGAGTAGCTGCTGGTTTTCTAACAACTTTTCCTCTTTATCTGCGTCAGATAAGTACTTAAGCAGTGCCAGTGTATTCTTGTCTTTGTTGTTTTCATCCAGCAGCTTGTCCAGGCCGCCCACCGCCTGTTTTACGCTGGTAAATTCCCCCTTGCTCATGCCCTTTTCCTTCAGGTCAATGAACTGAAATTTAATTCCCCGTTCTTTGAAATAGCGGTCTGCCTTTTTTGTATCAAAACACTTTTTTGTGCCGAAAATCTGAATGTTCATGTTTTATTTAGAACCTCCGTATGCTGATTACCTTTTTCTAACACTCCCGGTAATACTTTTTCATTACATCCGATACAAAATCCTCTGTACCCTTTAAAATTACCCTGGCAATGCCATTCTCGTAGCTAAAAGAAAACTTCATGTTTCCAATATTCTCTTTGCATGTTTCTTTGCAAAAGAAATCAGAAATTTCCATGGCTTCTTCCTCGGATACCGGAAAATCCAAAATGGTGCATATTTCATTCACTTTTTTATACTTATCCGCCAGGAAATCAAAAACCACACCATTCTTTTTCGCCTGAATACTTGGCTGTACGTTTTTATCTGCCATGAAAGCAGATACCTGTTCTATGGAGAACTTCCAGGTGCCGTCCATCTTTTCCCCATCCAAAATTCCAAGTTTCATATAGTTTCTTACGGTTCTGGTGGTTAAGCCGGTCATCGTTGCAATATCGTTTATTGTGTAAAGTTCGTTCATTCTCTTTGTCCTTTCTGAAATTAAAATAGTTTGTTCTATAAGACCATGCATCATCTTTAATTTCATTATAGCGACAAAAAACAAATCTTACAATTTGAAAAAACACAAGTTTTTCATAGCCTTCCCTTACTCGCCCCGGTGCATTTTTGTAATATAATACACTAAGATGTACAGCGGAACAATCGTCAGGGCAAGACACGGAAAACTGTGTTTACTGACTAATATGATACCCCGTCTCCTTGTTTCCTGTCAACCGGTACCGGTAGGTGTAACCGTATTCGAACGGCACGGTTATCCGTTCCATAGATTCATAATTTACACCATCTGTATTCTCTACAAGAATGCCAAACAAAATATTCTCTTCGTACTTCCAACGCTCCTCATTAAAGTCCGCAGGAAGCAATTCAAAGTGCGTCATCTGTCCGTTTTTAACCATACTTCCGTCTGCATTTGCCATTACCTGGGTAAAAGCAGCTTCTTCATCGTAATAATACGCAATAAGTGCTATTTCCAAAATATCATCTTCTGCCAGGTTAACCACTTCGATTCCAATCTTTTCTTCCAAATTCCACTGGCTGTAATCCATCACATAAGCCCTGTCAGTAAGTTCTGCCTTTTCCATCAGTCGCTGCAATGCCACAATATCTTCTCCGACAGACTTAATATCCTGTCCGGCATAAGTTGTTGCATCTTCTTTGGTAACGGTCATTACCATAGGCACACCCGCATAGGTGTATTCATAGGTCACTTCCCCAAGATTTTCTACTACTGCAAGCATTACGTACCCGCAAGCACGCATATATTGTTCAGCAAAAGGGAAAGCAGAATGGGAAAGTTCTTCTTCCAGCAGGAAATTCCATCCATAAGGTTCTTCCTTTGTCTGAAGTTCATTTTTATAATCACCGAGTACCACGCCTATGCCCAACGCAGCAGCTGTACTTCCATTGGCAGGCATATCCCCCACATATGGGTGCTTCGTCTGATATACCGCAGAAGTTACTGCAGAGATGCTTTCGCCATTTGCCCAGAGAATTCTGTTGCCAAGCCATACCTGGGAAATGTTCCTGTCTGCAGTAAAGGTTTCCTTGAAATTATTATCATTAAACAGACCTCTCCGCACGCATTCAAAGGCTATAGTAACTATTCCTTCCGTTTCCTTTATCTCAATATCAGAAACGCTGAGCTGTTCTGCTGCAATAGCACCTTTTATAGTGAGCAGATTATCCTTTACTTCCACCTGACAAACCACATATTCACTTGGTACCGTGGTTCCGATAAAATAATTTTTTATAAAAAATGCCCCTATCACCAGCGCCACTGTTAGTACAACCGCCATCCAAAGTTTTTTACGATTCTTATGTTTCGTTTTTTTCAAAAAATCAATTTCCTCTTTGTTTTTTTCATCCATCGGTTCTGCCTCCGGATTTTTCATAGAGGTAAGCACGGTTTGACACCCTATGCATTCTTCCAAATGTTGCTCTATCAAATGATTGGTAACCTCATTGGTTAATTCATCAATATAGGACGGAAACAAATCCCGTACTACTTCGCAAGGTAATTTACTCATTTACTTTTCCCATCCTTTCTTCAGCTTTTCTTTTCCACGATAAAAAGTCACCCGGGCCCAGTTTTCCGTTTTTTCCATAATCTCTCCTATTTCCTTAAAGGACAAATTACCGAAAATCCGCAAGTACATCACTTCCCGGAACGGCTCCGGACATTGGTGCAGTTGTCGCATCAGTTCTACCCGGTCAAGCCCATTAAGCACTTCCTCCTCTGCAGACCCAGTGATAAGCTCCGTATCCTCTAAACTTTCCTGCTCCGGATGCTTCCGCCTATAAGCCAGCAGCTGGTTCTTCGCAATGGCACACAGCCAGGTAGATATTTTACAGCTTTCATCAAAGCGGTCAATGCTCTTTAACGCCTGATAAAAGGTTTCCTGGGTGAGCTCTTGTGCCAGATCTTCATCGTGGGTTTTGCTCAGCAGATATTTAAATACCGTCCGGGCATATTCCTGATAGATTTCCTCCATGGGTTGCATGTGACCGCCTCCTTTCTGTACTGATTTTCAAGCTTTCTATACCGTTAATGCTGATTTTGATGGATTCGTTACAACATTTTTAAAATTTTTCCTCAGTCGCGTTGCGCGGACAATATGAAAAAGGATATTCTGCCGGAACAACATGTTCCACAGAATATCCTTTTTATTGTCCTTTGCTTATTCGCGCATTATACTCTCTTCATGTATTCGCCGGTTCTGGTATCAATCTGGATTCTGTCGCCCTGTTCTACGAATAATGGAACGTATACGGTAGCACCTGTTTCAACTACAGCAGGCTTGGAAGCACCTGTTGCTGTGTCGCCCTTGAAGCCCGGTTCTGTTTCGGTAATTTCAAGTTCAACAAAGAGAGGTGGCTCGATTGCGAACACCTGACCTGCATGGGAAAGCATCTTAACCATTTCGTTTTCCTTAACGAACTTTAAGGAATCACCAATCTGGTCTTCAGTCATAGCAATCTGGTCAAATGTTTCAACGTTCATAAAGTTGTACATTTCACCGTCGTTGTATAAGTACTGCATGTCAGATCTTTCGATATGAGCAGCCGGGAACTTTTCAGTTGGACGGAAAGTCTTTTCAATAATACCGCCGTTCTTGATGTTCTTTAATCTGGTTCTTACGAAAGCAGCGCCCTTACCTGGCTTAACGTGCTGGAATTCGATAACCTGTACAACATTTCCTTCAATTTCAAGTGTGAGACCATTTCTAAAATCGCCTGCAGAAATCATGTATAAATCCTCCTTAAGTAGCAGTTATTAAACTGCGTGCATAATATACTTATGATAGTGTAACCTAAATTACCTTTTTTTTCAACTGTTTTTTTTATAATTCTATTAATTCTTTGTTGGAATGGGCCAAATTCTCGTATCCGTCCTTTGTCATGACCACCATATCTTCGATTCTGACACCACCGAAGTCCGGAATATAAATGCCCGGCTCCACCGTCATAATCATGCCTGCTTTGATGATATCCTCTTCAATCATGGAGAACCGTGGATTTTCATGAATTTCCAAGCCAACGCTGTGACCCAGACCGTGACCGAAATATCCTTCATAGCCTGCACCATAAATAATATCTCTTGCCACCTTATCATAAGCCTTACCAGGCAGCCCCGGTTTTAACATGTCAAGTACCGCTAACTGCGCTTTTAATACGGTATTGTAAATTTCCTTCTGTTTCTCAC
>JAZQJL010000089.1:0-3251 GCA_045541595.1 Lachnospiraceae bacterium
GCCTCCGACTTGGTAAAGTGCCTGTCGGGAATGTCCTGCTTGGAAAGCTTGAAATTCTATGAGCCGGACCTGATTCTTCTGGATGTAGAGATGCCAATTCTGTCAGGCATTCAAACGTTAGAGATTATTAAAAAGAATGAGCTGTTAAGGGATATTCCGGTGATGTTTTTAACCGGTAGCAAAGATGCGGATACGGTAACATCGGCAAAAATTCTGGGTGCTGTGGGCTATATGGTAAAACCGTTCATACCGCAGGATCTGGTAGAAAGAGTAAATAAGATTTTCAGGTTATAATATCTTATGTGCCGGAATAGGAAATAATATCAAAAGAAGTGAGTTGTTTTATGGCACGGGTGGAATTGATATTATTTACTGATGAAACGTTCCGGCAGATGGCAGTTTCCGATGATGTTACGATTACGCTACTGCTTGGCGGATATGCTATTGTCGCGCTGGAAGAGGAGCAGGTAGAACGTTTTCTGGAAACTCCGGGAATTTTGTATGCGGAGCTTCCGACCAAAGTTTATACTACGGTGGAGTTGGGCAAGGCATCGTCTTGCATTAATAATCGTCCCTCCGCAGGGACAGAACCGGATAATTTAAGCGGAGCAGGGGTGCTGGTAGGCATTATCGATTCAGGTATTGACTACACGCATCCCGATTTTTGTAATGCGGATGGAACCACCCGCATTGCCGCTTTGTGGGATCAGAGCTTTGACGGAGGAGCACCGCCGGCGGGATACTCTTTAGGGACATTGTTTACCCGGGAGCAAATTAATCTTGCTTTGGAGGAGGAACGTTCGGGAAACCAACGGCGGCTTGTGCCAAGTGTGGATTTGTCCGGCCATGGTACCCATGTGGCGGGAATTGCGGCAGGTAACGGCAGTGCCTCCGGAGGCCGGTACCGGGGAGTCGCCTACGAAAGCGAACTATTGGTCGTGAAACTGGAGGAAGTCCGCAGCGGAAGCAGTGCGGTTTCCGGCACGGCGCGGTTGATGGAAGCGGTGGATTTCTGTATACGCTTTGCTATGGAGCGTAATCAGCCGCTGGCACTGAATTTAAGCTACGGAACAAGAGAAGGGGCGCATAACGGAAGAAGTCTCTTGGAAACTTATCTGGATACGGTATCGACCATGACAAAAGGTATAATATGCGTGGGAACCGGAAACGATGGTGTGGGCAGGACTCATGCTGGCGGACGTTTGCAGGGGGAGGAAACAGAAGTGCTGGAACTGGCGGTGGAAGGACAGGAAAAATCGCTGGAACTGGAGATTTGGAAAAACTATCCGGATGATTTTTCGGTGGAGCTGGAAGCGCCCTCCGGAGAAACAACAGAATTCCGCTATGGGGAAGGAGAGCCGGTAACCGCCTTTGGCTCCGCTTTTCTTTATTCTGCCAGGGGAAAGAGAGCCCGGCTTGGAACTACGGAAATCGAGGGCTTTTGGAGTGCACCGACCATCTATCAGAATTTGTCGGAACTGCGCATCAGCATAACTGCCACCGGGGACCGGTTGGGAGAAGGAGTGTGGAAAATCCGTCTGGTTCCCATAAAAATTGTGGAAGGGACCTATGATGTCTGGATTTTACAGGGAATCGAAAGCCCGGGCAGTGGCTTTGCAGAACCGGATTCTTACCGCACCCTGACCATCCCGTCCACGGCAGAGGGAGTAATTTCCGTTGGTGCCTACGATGTGGGAAATTATCAGGTGGCATCTTTTTCCGGCAGGGGAACCGCCAGGGAAACAGGGCGCATGAAGCCGGATTTGGTGGCTCCCGGCGTGGAGATTATGTCCTGTGCTCCGGGAGGCGGATACACGGAAAAATCCGGTACCTCCATGGCAACTCCGTTTGTTACGGGAGGTGCGGCACTTTTGCTGGAATGGGGAATTGTGCAGGGAAATGATCCGTTTTTGTATGGGGAAAAGCTGAGGGGATATTTGCTCGCCGGAGCACAGAGGGCGCCGGGAGAGGAATATCCCAACCCGCTGGCCGGATGGGGCCGTTTATGTGTCAATGAAAGCTTTCCGCGGTGACAGATAGAAAAAAGAAAACATTATGTGCGAAAAAGTATGGTAGAACATGACTTGTTTTTCCGTACATTGACCAGTATAATGTTTGTAAAAGACATTTAGTTATCAGGAGGAAAAATATATGCCAAATCCCTATCTCCCGTTGTGGGAATATATTCCGGACGGTGAACCAAGAGTCTTCGGTGACCGTGTGTATGTGTACGGTTCCCATGATCTGGCCGGCTCTGACCATTTCTGTGATTACGTTTTAAAGTGCTGGAGTGCACCAATCAGTAACTTAAATGACTGGACCTGTCATGGTGATATTTTTCATACCAGAGCGGACCGTGACCATGCTTCCGATACGGATTGGACCGACGAGCGGTGTCACCTGTACGCGCCGGATATGGTGGAAAAGGATGGCAAGTATTATCTGTTTGCGTATATCGTCAACGCCAAAGGCTGTGTGGCAGTCAGCGACCGTCCGGAAGGACCGTTTAAACTGATTGCACCGTATAAGTACACCATTTCTGACGAAATCTGCTGCAACGGCTGGTTTATCGATCCGGGCGTGTTGGTGGATGATGATGGCAGAGTATACATATACTGTGGCTTTGAACGTTCTTTCCTGGCAGAAATTAATCCGGATAATATGTATGAGGTGCTGGATAACACCTGCATCGAGCATTTTATTCCGATTGAAAAGCGCGAGGAAGACGGCTTTGTGGAAGAAAACAGTTTTTTCTTTGAAGCGGCGTCCCCGCGTAAGGTGGGAGATACCTATTACATGATTTATTCTCCAAAGAGAGGCAGCCGTTTGGCCTATGCTACCTCCAAATCCCCGACGGGACCATTCAAATATCGTGGTTACATCATAGATAACGGTGTGGATTATCCGGGGGGAAATGACCATGGCTCCATATGCTGCATCAACGGTCAGTGGTACATTTTCTATCATCGTATGACCAACCGCACCATCACGTCCAGACGGGGCTGCGTGGAGAAAATCGAAATTCTTCCGGATGGTACCATTCCAACGGTGGAAATGACTTCCCTGGGCTTTGAAGAGTCCCTGCTTCCGTATCGTGTGACACCGGCAGAAATAGCCTGTGTATTAAAGAACGGCCCGTATGTAACCGAAAAGAACGTGTTCGACCGTGTCGTAACCAACATTCAGGACGGCAGTATTCTGGGCTATAAGTATTTTGATTTTGGCGATGATGATTCCAGCAAGACCATGGA
>JAZQJL010000090.1:0-10902 GCA_045541595.1 Lachnospiraceae bacterium
TACTTCATCGTTGTTTTCCGATGTTGCTGCGGTTTCACGGAACTCTCTCATTGGAGTATAACCGGCAGACATTGGCCGTTCTGTCTGACCTGCAGGCTTATATCCTGTTCCGATATAGCTGGAAATAGATTTTCTGCTATCTTTTAAGTTGAAATCAAACTGGTCTGCCACACCGCCGTTACGTACAGTACTTGCGCTGAAAGAAGGCATTCTTCTGGACATTTCCGGTTCTGCCTGCTTGGCTACAGCTTCCATACCGGTAGCAATAATTGTTACCGTTACAGATTCCTGAACACTTAAATCTTCGATACAGCCAAATATAATATTTGCGTCTTCTCCAACCAGTTCCTGAACATAAGTTGCTGCTTCTGTTGCTTCTAAGAATGCAACATCACCGGAGAAGTTGATAATCATACCGTCTGCTCCGTCAATGGTTGTTTCTAACAATGGGCTCTGGATTGCCTGCTGAACCGCAGCCATACAACGGTCTTCGCCGGTTGCGGTACCCATACCGATATGGGCAATGCCCTTATCACGCATGATGGTCTGTACATCCGCAAAGTCAAGGTTCATCTGGCCCTTCTTGTTGATCAGGTCTGTGATACCCTGAACACTCTGCATGAGGACTTCATCGGTACGTGCGAAAGCGTCTGCCATGGATGCTCTTCTGTCCATGAGGCCTAACAGCTTATCATTTGGAATAACAATTAATGTATCTACATTATGGCGAAGACGTTCAATACCGTCCATCGCAAACTGCATACGCTTCTTGCCCTCAAATTTAAACGGCTTTGTAACAAAACCTACGGTGAGGATACCCATTTCCTTTGCTAACTGGGCCACAACAGGAGCTGCACCGGTACCGGTACCGCCACCCATACCACAGGTAATGATAACCATATCAAAATCACGAACTACTTCTGCCAGCTCGTCCTTATTTTCTTCTGCCGCTTTTTCACCCTTTTCAGGATCTGCACCTGCACCAAGACCTCTGGTAAGCTTTTCACCAATCTGGATGCACTGCTCTGCCTTACAATTTCTTAACTGCTGTTTATCTGTATTAATACATACAAATTCAACGCCTGTTACTCCGGAAGTAATCATACGGTCCACGGCATTATTACCGCCTCCGCCGACACCAACAACCAAAATTCTGGCTGCTACATCAGGTTCACCCTTACTAATTTCAATCATATTACTGCCCACGGATTTATCCTCCTTTTATCAAAATCAGATTATATTCTGTCTATACCAAGTCAACTCACAACATCTTGTGCCTATAAACAATTATTCCAATATATCTATACTATAATATACTTGTAAATCTTTCATTAATCAAGCACATTTTTTGTTTTTTTTCATTTTTTACGTATATTTTTAAAAAAACCAGGTGATTATGGCTCTTTCAAAATAACTTCTCCGTTTTCCGCAGTGTAATTCCGCATATCCAAGGTGCCTTTTCTGCCGGAAATTGACTCTAAAATTCCGGACAATGCATGCAATGCTTCATCATAGCTTGTCCGTTTTCCCAGCTGCACCGTAATATCCTGAAGATACAACGTAACCTCATAGTTCGAATCAAACGAAATCTCCCGAACCGCAATGCTGTTCTGCTCTATCAGGCGGGCCAGTTGGAGAATCACATCAAACAGACTTTCTTTCTGTACCTGAAGCTTTTGATACAGCACAATTTCATCAAATTTCAAACCGGTAATGACCGGAATTCCTTCTACCGGTGCATTGGAGCTTTCCACAACAATACCGTCCTTATCAAAGAACATATAGCGTCCCATGATAACCACGCAGCCGGTCACCCGTTTTTCATGCACCCGCACTTTTGCAGTCTGCCGGTCCACATAATCTATTTCATATTTTTCAACAAACGGAATGTCTTTCTGTGAAAGGATGTCTGTCAGACAGAAAAACGGTGTCAGAGTAGTTAAAAATCCGCCTTCCAGTTTCTCTGCAAATTCCGCTTCCGTATACCTGGTCAATCCGTCAAAAACAAGATGTTTTAACCGGAATAAATTATAGCCCCAGATACCTGCCGCCAATACTGCCAGTATTCCAAGAATCACCAGCATGTTTTTCACAGAAAGGAACTCCGTCTGTGTTCTGTTCGTTTCCTGTTCCCTCATGTTTCAAACCTATTCCCTGTACTCAATCTGGTTAGACACGCCCAGCGCAATTCCCATTTCAAACAATAATGCAACCAGGGAACTTCCGCCGTAGCTGATAAACGGCAACGGAATACCGGTAGACGGAATCGTATTGGTTACTACCGCCACATTGATAATTACCTGTACCGCAATGTGCGTCAATACACCCACCGCAATTAAGCTGCCGTACAAATCCGGTGCATTTACCGCTATAACAAACAATCTCCAAAGCAGCAAAAGAAACAGCAACAGTATTGCAATAGCTCCGACCAGCCCCATTTCTTCACAAATGACGGAAAAAATCATATCATTATGGGACTCAGGAATAAAGCCCAGCTTCTGCACACTGTTTCCGAGACCCTTTCCCAGGATGCCTCCGGATGCAATTGCATACAGACCCTGCAGGGTCTGATATCCCTTCGGATGCGTTTCTACATGTAGCCAGGCATCAATTCGTTCCATACGGAATCCTTCTCCAAGCAAAAATACTGCCGCTACTGCCGCTATACCAAAGCCTATTACAACAAAATAGTACCCCTTTTTTTTGCTTGTTACAAAGCAAATAACGAATACAATTCCGGAAAGTACCAGTGCGGTACTTAAATTTTCAATTACTACTAAAATGATTAACGGTGCCACACGTAAAAGTACACCAAAAAATCCCCGGAACCTGTTTAACATCTTTGGTGCCCGACTGGCCAGATACGCAGTCAAAAGCACAATACAGATTTTTGTCAGCTCCGAAGGCTGGAAGCTGCCGATACCCGGAATTTCAATCCAGCGCTTGGCGCCTTTAATATCTTCGCCTACAAATAATACCAGCACCTGTAAAGCAAGACACATAAAATACAGCACCGTTACCGGACGAATTTTCAGTATCGGCAACGGATGAATGATATACCGGTAGTCAATCAGAGAAACCACCACCATAACCACCATGCCGAAAACCGCAAAAATCAACTGTTTTTTTAAGAAATACGTTGCATCTCCGTAATACTTTGTTGCATTGTAGGAACTTGTGCTGTAAATCATCACAAGTCCGAAACACACCAGGAAAAATGTCAGGAAAAGCAGGCTGAAGTCATAAGCCCTGCGCACTCTTCCCGGCACTCTCTTTACTCTGCTCTGTTCAGTTTCCGTCACTGGTTCCTGTTCTCTTTGATTCATTCTGCAATTCCTTTAACATAATCTTTAAATATATGACCGCGCTCTTCATAATTCTTAAACATTCCCCAGCTTGCACATGCCGGTGAAAGAAGTACCGCATCTCCGGCCTTGGCATGAGTTACACAGAACTCCATTGCTTCTTCAAACGTATCTTTCAGTACAATGGAGGCAACCCCCATTTTTTTTGCCGTTTCTGCGATTTTTTCCTTTGTCTGGCCAATGAGCACAAGATGCTTCACCTTACCGTCAAACGCAGCAATCCAATCTTCATACTCAGAATTTTTGTCATAGCCACCGCCGATTAACAGCGTTGGCTTGCTCATCGCCTGAATACCTTTGATTGCCGCATCCGGGTTAGTTCCTTTGGAATCGTTATAATAGTCCACGCCCCGCTTGGTAGCCACAAATTCAATTCGGTGTTCCACCGCATGGAAATTCATCAGACCTCGTCTTAAAGCGTCTAACGGTACTTCCATACATAAAGCAGCACCGATGGCCGCCATGGCATTTTCGTAATTATGTAATCCGATAATATTTAATTCCTCTGTTTTGCAAATTTCAGTAGTAGTTCCGCCTTTTGCAAACAGTATCCGGTTGCCGTCCAGATATAAACCTTCTTCCAGTTTCTGCCTACTGGAAAACCACAAAATGCGGCACTTTAATTCCCTTGCATAATCACGAAGCATGGCATCCTCATAGTTTAAAATGCATGTCTGCTCCTCTGTCTGATGCTTTGCCACATTAAGCTTTGCTCTTCCGTAATTCTCCATGGTATAATGACGATTTAAGTGATCCGGAGTAAGATTTAAAATCATACTGACATCCGGCACAAAATCCTCCTGCACCGTTTCCAGCTGGAAGCTGGATAATTCCGCTACGGTAACCGCAGTTTCACCAATCTGTTCTGCCAGTTCCGTATACGGAATGCCGATATTTCCAACAACGAATACTTCGTTAAACCACTGCTTCATAATTTCGCCGGTCAGGGCTGTTGTTGTGGTTTTTCCATTCGTTCCCGTGATTCCGATAAATTTGCCGCCGGCAATCTGATAAGCCAGCTCGATTTCTCCCCATACCGGAATCCCCTTTTCTTTTAACTGAAGAACAAAGGGTAAATCCGTAGGTACACCGGGACTTAACACTAAAAGCTCCGTATTCTCTGCCAATTCTTTGGTGAATTCACCACAAATAACCGGAAGCTCTGTCCCGACACGTTCTATCACCTTTTCTTTATCCAGATCTTCATTGCTGTCATATAAGGTCACGTTGGCATTTTTATGTAATAACAGCTTTGAAGCAGCAATACCGCTGATTCCGCTTCCGACCACTGTAACTTTTTTATTTGTAAACATGATGTTCTCTCCCTTTTGTTAATCTGTTCTTATTCTATCACAAAATGCAAAATGTGCAACAAAAATCACTCTGTTTCAGGCTGCTTCTCAATTCCCAAATACGGTAAAACCATATCGAATAATTCCGCAATCACCGGGGCAGCAATGGTTCCGCCGTAATATAATCCTTCCGGCTCATCAATAATTACCATGGCAATAACTTCCGGATTCTCTGCCGGCGCAAATCCAATGAAGGACGCAATATACTTTCCACTTCGTCTTGGCAGTTTTTCCGACGTTGCCGTCTTTCCGCCGATGGAAAATCCCTCCAGGTAAGCATTATGTCCGGTTCCTTCCGAAACTACCTGTTCCAAAACCGAACGCATAATCTCGGAAGTCTCCGTGGATATGACTCCTGTTTCGCCGATTCCGTCTACAGTTTTCACCGTAACTCCAGCGTTATTCACAATTTCTGTCACAAAATGCGGTGTAATCTTCGTTCCGCCGTTCACCACCGTACTGACCGCTGACATCAGCTGTAATGGGGTAATCTGAAAGGACTGTCCAAAGGAAATGGTGGCCAGTTCCACTTCCCCCACATTATCTACTTTATGCATAATAGAAGATGCTTCTCCCGGCAAATCAATTCCGGTTTTCTCAAACAATCCCAACTTCTTAAAAGTTGCATACAGGTTATTAATTCCGGTTCTTCCTCCCACTTCCATAAAAGCCGGATTGCAGGAATTCATAATGGCTTCCGTAAAGCTTTGAGAACCGTGGCCCGAAAGCTTGTGGCACCGGATTCTCCGGTCTGCCACTATTTTATATCCCGGACAATAAAAACGATGATTTACATCCAACGCATTGCATTCAAAAGCCGCCGTTGCCGTTATTATTTTAAACGCAGAGCCCGGTTCATAGGTATCACTAATACAGGAATTTCTCCACATTTGATTTAATAGTTCTGTCTTCTTTTCCTGCGTCAGTTCTCCCTCTGCCATACCTGCCGTATAAATATCCGTTAATTCGTAAGGTTGATTCAAATCGTATTCCGGAACATTGACCAGGGCATACAGTTCTCCGTTTTGCGGATTCATCACAATAATGCTAACATTTTTTGCAGATTTTGCTTCCAAAACCTTAGATGCAATTTGTTCTGCATAGCTTTGAATCACCACATCCAAAGACGTTTTCAGACTGTTTCCGGTTACCGGTGTCACCATGTTCTCCGCCATGTCCGGAATTTCCATGCCATGGGCTGTTGCCATCGTAAGAATTTTGCCGTTTTCTCCCTTTAACCAGAAATCATACTTTACTTCCAGTCCCAGGATTCCCTGGTTATCACTTCCGGTAAATCCGAGTACTTTGGAAGCTAAGGTTCCATAAGGATAAAAACGTCTATAATCCTCATCTACCATAACGCCATCCAGTTCGTACGCACGGATGGCGTCTGCAATCTCTTTATTTACATTTGTTTTTACCGTTTCAATGGATGAATATTTCTCCACCCGTTTGCGGACATAGGCTTCACTAAGTTCAAGTTCATCGCAAAGTACTTCAATTACCCGCTCAGCATCCGTAATCTGATTATGAATCACGGAAATGGTGCATACCGGCATGTTATCTGCCAAAATCTTACCATTACGGTCATATATTTTTCCCCGCTCTGCCTTGATTACTCTTTCTCTTTCATGAAGTTCCTTAGCTGCCGCCGCCAGCCCTTTAGCTCCGGGCACCATAAGATAGAACACCCGGGCCGTCAATGCGGTTGTCGCCGTTGCAATTACAAAAAGGACAAGTAAAAGATTCCGTTTCTGAAACGTTCTTACAAAGCGCATATTCTGCCTTTCTTCTTTTCTTATCCTTTTATTTTATTCCTGTTCGTTTGTAATTATGTAATGCTATTCTGAAATAACGTCTGTTGTTTCTTCGTTATTTTCCGGAAGATATTCCGGATTGTCTTCTTCGTTTGTTACAAGATCGTCCTCGCTCACCAGTTCAATGCGATACTTAATTTCTCCTTCCGGATACATTTTAAGATATGGCAATGCTTCTTCCAAAATAGCTGCCGCCAACGTGGATGCCGTGGAGGATCTGGACATCATTTCTTCATCATGTGCCTCGTCTACTACAACATAAACAACGATGGTACGGTCTTCGGTTTCTACAAATCCAAGGAAAGATACCAGATTTTTTCCTTCTTCACGAGGAAATTTTTGGGCAGTACCTGTTTTGCCTCCCATTACGTAGCCTGCAACCTGTGCCTTTGAAGCTGTACCTTCCCGTACGGTAAGAAACATAGACTCCCGGATAAAAGCACTGGTTTCCGCCGAAACAGTTTTTGTAACAACCACCGGATTATGCTTTTCAATGGTTGCTCCCGCAGCATTTTTCACCGCCATTACGATATGCGGCTCATAATAGGTACCGCCATTTATCAAAGATGCAAAAGCAGACGCCATCTGCATCATGTTTACGGTGAACGACTGGCCAAAACTGCTGGTAGCCAGCTCTGTCTGGTTCAAATTACTTAAATCTATCAAAGCTCCCGTGGTTTCACCGGGCAAATCAATTCCGGTTTTGCTTCCGAGCAGAAAATGCTTTTGATACGTATAAAAGATGTCTCTTCCTTCTTCTGCCGCAATCTGCATCAAAGCATCATTGCAGGAATACATCAGAGACTGGACAAGACTGATTTTGCCGTGTCCTCTGGAATTGCTGCACTTAATTGTGATATCTTCACTAAACACTTCTTTACCATCACAGACATACTCAGCATCTACATCAGCAATCATTTCTTCCAGCGCTGCAGCCACTGTCATCGGTTTAAAGGTTGATCCCGGCTCATACGCATCACTGATGCAGAAATTACGCCATATGTCATATCTGGCATTCATTTTGTCGGTTTCCGACATAACCGCCAGCTCTTCTGCCGTATAAAAAGCCTCTAAATCTCTTGGCATATTCAGGTCGTAGCTGTAATTGGACTGCATGGCAAGCACTTCACCGCTGTTGGCATCCAACATAACAACACCGACATTTTCTGCGCCTATCGTATCCAGAAATTCTTCCACATGGCGTTGCACCACTCTTTGAACATTGATATCAATGGTGGACACAATCTGATTTCCGTCCACTGCCTCTTTTACTGTTTTTTGAATATTAAGGCTGGAATCATAATAACCATAGGTTCTTCCGTTAATTCCGGTAAGCTCCTCGTCATACTGCTGTTCAATACCATAAGAACCTTCGTCACCGTTTATGGTAAATCCGATAATATGAGAAGCCACTGACTGATAAGGATAAGAGCGCTTATATTCTTCTTCAAACCAGACACCCTTAATTTCACCTTTCAGGTCCTTGTTTTTATCTTTTTTCTCTGCCCAGGCTTCTTCATAGCTGCTTAACAGTTCTTTTTCTGCATACGACAGCTGTCGTCTTAATACCACATAGGAACTGTTTTTCTTTTCTACAAGTATAGAACGGAGTTCTGATTCCTCAAACCCATATACTTCTACCAATGCCTGAATGGTAGGATCCACGTTTTCTTCCTTTGATAAAAGCACCTTAGGGTCCAAAATCAGATGATAAATTAAATCACTGGCGGCAAGCACGTTTCCGTTTCTATCCAAAATGGATCCTCTTTTATAAGGAATTACGGAAGACACGTAGCTTTGCTGTGCCAATGCACTTTTTTCATACTTATCTTCTCCTGACAAAAAAGCAAGCCGAACCATCAGTACCAGAAATACAGCCACCAAAATACCGAAAACTACAACCAAACCGGTTTGCATCCAGTACATGAAGCTATTTATTTTCTTTTTCTTTTTTCTTGGTTTTTCCTGCTTTTCCCGCATAAGACCTCACTATTATTCCGGAATATCCTGATACTGTCTGTAATATCCCTGGGCTTCATTATTGTAATAAATCACTTCGTTGTTATTAGGGTAAACCATTCCCAATGCACCAACTGCCATCTGATATACCGTTTCTAAATCATATTTTTCATTTTCCAATACTGCTTCCAGTGCATTATTTTCTTTTTCCAGGCTGATAATTTCTTTTTCCAGATTGGAAATCGACTTATTTAATTGTACCACATCTGACTGTACTTTTAAATAGTTTACGCAAACAAGTAGCGTTGCCACAATGGCACACATTAAAAACAGCGCTGAAACCAGGTCAATCCCCTGCTTTATTTTTACTTTTGGCTGCAGTTCCGGTTGTTCCAGTTTCCGAGGCCGTCTGACTTCTTCCTGTTGCCATTCCGGCTGTATTTTTCTGGCTGCTGAACCATTTTCATATCCTGTGGTATAATATCTTTTATTTTCCATACTATCCTCCGTTATGCCGGAATCCGTTCCGGCCGAATTGCTTATGCTTTTTCAAAAATTCTAAGCTTCGCGCTCTTTGATCTTGAATTCATTTCTATTTCTTCCTCCGACGGAAGAATCGGTTTTCTTGTAATTACTTTACCTTTACTCTTTTTTCCGCATACGCAGACCGGAAATTCTTTCGGGCAGATACACGGATTTTCGTTGTCTCTGAATTTTAGTTTCACAATTCTGTCTTCCAGGGAGTGGAAGGTAATAACGCAAAGCCGTCCTCCCGGAGCCAGTAGCTCAATCATCTCATCCAGTGTATTTTCCAGCACTTCCAATTCCCTGTTTAATTCAATCCGAATAGCCTGGAAGGTTTTCTTTGCCGGATGCCCGGTGTTCATTCGGATTTTGGCAGGAATTGCAGCTTTAATTGCCTCCACCAGCTGGAATGTGGTTTCCATTGGTTGTTCCTGTCTCATTCTCACAATGTGTTTTGCAATATTCTTAGCGAACTGGTCTTCGCCGTAGTCCCTAATCATACGGAACAATTCCATTTCGCTGTATTCATTTACAATGTCTTTTGCGGTCTTATCCATGCGGTTATCCATTCTCATGTCGAGAGGGGCATCCACTTTATATGTAAATCCGCGTTCCGCAGTATCCAGCTGATAAGAAGAAACCCCCAAATCAAGCATAATACCGTTTACTTTGTCAATTCCCTGTTCTTTCAAAACCTCTGCCATCGCCTCGTAATTACTTCTGACGATAGTAACAAACGGAAACTCTTTTAACCGTTCGCCGGCGGTTGCAATAGCATCTTCGTCCTGATCAATTCCGATAAACCGGCCCTGTCCTTTCATCTGCTCGCAGACACTTTTTGCATGTCCCGCTCCGCCCAGGGTGCCATCCACATAAATACCACCCGGTGTTACGTTAAGGCCATCTACGGTTTCTTTAAACAATACGGATATGTGCTTGAATTCTTTTTCCTGATTCATACGTTACTCCTCCTAAAAACTGAGTCCGAATTCTGACATATGTTCTGCAACTTCATCCATATTGTCATAGCAATCGTTCTTTTCCCAGCGTTCTCTGCTCCAAATTTCAATTTTAGAAAGCACGCCTACAAATACCACTTCTTTTTCCAATCCGGCAGAAAGCCGAAGTTTGGAAGGAATTAAAATTCGTCCCTGCTTGTCCACCTCGCAAGGTGCTGCACCGGCCATAAAGTAACGTTGCAGTTGTCTGGCTTCTTTTGTTCCCGGAAGTTTTTTTAAACCTTCCACAAAGTTTTCCCACTCCTCATAGGAATATACGAACAGGCAGCCATCCAGTCCCTGGGTTACCACGAAATTATCACCAAGTGCTTCACGAAATTTAGACGGAACAATAATACGTCCCTTTTCATCAATCGTGTGATTATATTCACCCATGAACATCCGGCTCACCTCCTTCGTATGTAGCATTATGAATGTTGTTTTTGCTCCATTTTGCTCCACTTCCACCCACTATACACCACTTTTACTCCATTTTACTCCACTTTTTAATAATTTTCAATAGGAAAATGCATAAAAAAAGAACATATCAGCATTTTTCTGATATGTTCTTCCCATTTTTTATTATAATTTACTTTTTCTTACCTGAATTAAAGTTTTTGGGTTGAGCCTTTCTTATAGTATGATATTTTGTCAACTGATCGATCAGAATCACTACTCCAAAAAGCATTAACACTGCCGCTACAATATGCTCCAGTGAAAATCCGCTTCCCAATATCTTTTGGGAATCCAAACGGATAAACTCTATTCCAAATGTCATTATTCCAAAAAGCATTAAATAGAAGGACAAAATAATTCCATTCCATGCATGACATTTCCATAGTATCAACAAAATTACCAGCAGTACCAGTAATACTACCACCTCATA
>JAZQJL010000091.1:0-3451 GCA_045541595.1 Lachnospiraceae bacterium
AATAGCCTGTGTATTAAAGAACGGCCCGTATGTAACCGAAAAGAACGTGTTCGACCGTGTCGTAACCAACATTCAGGACGGCAGTATTCTGGGCTATAAGTATTTTGATTTTGGCGATGATGATTCCAGCAAGACCATGGAGTTTTGTGCAGAAGTAAACGGCCTTGGCTGTGATTCTACCCTGCATATTTTAATTGACGGTGAAGACGGAGAAGAAATCGGAACCTGTGCCGTCGGCCGTGACAGCGGTGTGGTAAAGGCAATCGTAAAGAAGGTAACAGGCAGACATTCCGTGTTCTTTAAGGTGACCACCGGCTACAAGGAGCTTGGCTGGATGGCAGCCTGCTTTGAAGGCAAGAGCCTCTTTGAGTTAAAGAATTTTGTATTTATGAAATAGTGGTGAAACAGATGATAGTAGCAATCATAGTGGGAGTTCTGCTTCTGCTGTTTTTAATAAGTGTATATGTGATATACCGTATTTGCTTTGGCGAATACCGGGAAACGTACCCGGAGGACGATGTGCAGCAGCACATGCCGAGGGGCCCGGCCTATGAGGCATTTCGGGAAGTCATCGAAGCGGGCATCCGCACGGTGGTGGAAGCAAAGGAGTATGAAATAGTAGAGACCACTTCCGTAGACGGTTTAACCCTGCGCGGGAGATATTATCACCGCCGGGACGGGGGACCGTTAGTTATTTTCTTTCACGGCTATCATGGGAATTTCTTCCGGGATGGTAACGGCATTTTTGCCTATGCCAAAAAGAACGGGATAAATCTTTTGCTAGCCAGTCAGCGTTCCCAGGGAATCAGTGAAGGCAAGGCCATTACCTTTGGAATTATGGAACGGCACGACTGCAAGTCCTGGGTAGAGTATGCTGTGAACCGCTTTGGCGAGGATGTAATCATTGACCTGTTTGGTCTTTCCATGGGAGCGGCTACGGTTATGATGGCGGCAGATGTCGGTTTGCCGGCTAATGTCAAAGGCATATTAGCTGATTGCGGTTTCTCTTCCCCAAAGGAAATTTTGTGTACTGTGATGGACAGCCTGAAACTGCCTTCAAAAATCTGTTATCCTATGGCAAAGCTGGGGGCTAAGTGGTTCGGTGGATTTCGCCTGGAAGAAGCCTCTGCCCTGGAAAGCATGAAAAAATGTAAGCTTCCGGTATTACTTGTCCACAATGACGGCGATGATTTTGTTCCGTTTTGGATGAGCGAAAAATGCTACGAGGCATGTGCTTCCGAAAATAAGAAATTTGTGAGTGTGCAGGGCGTCGGTCACGGACTCAGCTGGTGTCTGGAACCGGAAAAATATCAGGAAGCGATGGCAGAGTTCTTTGAAAAGACGTTGGGAGAAGGCCCGGTGGCGTAAAGAACGTAAAAATTCCGACTGAAGTTAATATAGTGGAATAAAAAAGGAAGTTCCAAAGAACGGAACTTCCTTTCTTTTATGATAAAACTATTGCTTGCTTGCCTTTCTCTGAATAAATTTCACAAGTTCAACAATCGGAATTACCAGTACACCGAGGCCGATGGCAACCAGATATTCTTTCGGACTTATCGGAGCAAAATCAAATGCTTTTGCCAGTAGCTCAACTTCACAAACAAGTATTGTAGCAATTAAAGTACCGATTGCCGCAACAAGAAGAATGAGATTCTGGCCATTCAGTTTGAAGATGCTGCCTCTCTGGGAACGCATATTGAAGCTGTGGAAGATTTCGGCCATGGACATGGTGAGGAACGCCATGGTAGTGCCCTCATGACTGTAAAATATGAGTTCTCGATTGCCGGATTCCATGAAACGGCCGATAAAAAAAGATGCCAAAACAAGAACGGCAACCATAAGACCCTGGTAAGCCACGTCAAAGCCCATACCGCCGGCAAATACACCTGCCTTTGCGTTTCGCGGTTTACGCTGCATGATGTCCGGTTCCGCCTTTTCCATACCAAGAGCTAATGCAGGGAAACAGTCGGTAACCAGGTTGATCCATAACAGATGAACCGGCTTTAAAATCGTAAAGCCCATGAGGGTTGCTACGAAAATACTGATAACTTCACTCATGTTGGAACCAAGAAGAAACTGGATGGCTTTGCGGATATTGTCGTAAATACGGCGGCCTTCTTCCACTGCACCTACGATGGTGGCAAAATTGTCGTCGGTAAGAACCATGTCGGCAACGTTCTTGGTAACGTCGGTACCGGTGATGCCCATACCTATGCCGATATCAGCGGACTTAATGGACGGAGCATCGTTGACACCGTCACCGGTCATGGCGGTTACATATCCTGCTGCGCGCCAAGCGTTTACGATACGTGTCTTGTGTTCCGGCTGAACCCGGGCATAAACAGCGATGTTTTCCAATTCTTTTGCAAACTGGGCGTCGCTCATGTCGTTTAACATGCTTCCGGTAATTGCCTTCTTTTCTTCTGTTAAAATACCCAGCTCTCTTGCGATAGCCATAGCGGTATCAATGTGGTCACCGGTAATCATGATGGCACGGATGCCGGCACTCTTACATTCGGTAATCGCTGCCTGTACTTCCGGACGAACCGGGTCAATCATGCCGGAAAGACCGGTGAAGCAAAGCTCTTTTTCTAAGTCGTCCGCTTCATAGGAAGCAGGCTCTGTAGTATAAAAACGTTCTGCACAGGCAAGCACACGGAGTGCTCTGTCTGCCATTGCCTTATTGGCCTTTAAGATTTCTTCACGGTATTCCTTAGTCATAGGAACCGGCTTGTCGTCTTTCAGATAGTGACTGCAACGGTCTAAGACAACGTCAGGAGCACCCTTGGTGTACTGAATAAAGTCGTTACCCTTGCGATGTACGGTAGTCATCATCTTTCTACCGGAGTCGAATGGCGCTTCGCCGCTTCTTGGAAAGTCTGCCTTTAAGTCATACTTAGGAAGCTCTAACTTATGAGCCCATACAACCAGAGCAGCTTCGGTAGGTTCACCGGTAACGGTGCCGTCTTTGTCAAGCTCTGCGTCACAGCAAAGTGCCATGGCAGCAGCCAAATGCTTTTCGTCTTCACAGAAGCAGTCCACCACGGTCATCTTGTTCTGTGTGAGAGTACCGGTTTTGTCAGAGCAGATAATCTGGGCACAGCCAAGAGTTTCCACGGCGGTAAGACGGCGGATGATGGCATTACGCTTAGACATGTTGGTAACACCGATGGAAAGTACGACGGTAACTACCGCAGCCAGACCCTCCGGAATAGCCGCAACGGCTAAGGAAACGGCAACCATAAAGGAATCGATAATCGTTTCAAAACCAAAACCGCCGGCACGGATAATCTGTACTGCAAAAATGATGACACAGATGCCAAGAACCAGCCAGGTAAGAATTTTGGACAACTGGGAAAGCTTTAACTGAAGAGGGGTCTGTCCTTCTTCCGCATTGGCAAGAGCGTCGGCAATCTTACCCATTTCGGTATCCATACCGGTGGCAGTAAGT